>NZ_JBEXWT010000008.1:0-161159 GCF_040629945.1 Kitasatospora sp. NPDC005856
CGAATGCCAAGTTGCCAGACCGGAACTGCCCCCGCCAAGACCCTCCCGCTACGATCCGCGGTCGTAGCGGGCGGCCCGGCTCCGATTCGAAGGACACACGGCCCGCGGCGCCCCCACCCCTTGCGGCCTGCGCGAACGCCGACCACCCCCACCGCCGACTGGCACAAAACGGACACTGCTAGGTGTCGTCGTGCACCGCATCCGCGTGTGAGCGCACTCACCGCCCCCGCCCCGGCGACATCACCGACCGGCCCGCCACCACCACACCCGGTCAACACCGACCGCCCGCCGATGAGACCGCCACCACACCCCGACCGACCCGGGAACGACACCCCGGCTGTCGGGTGGGAGAACCGGATCGGCGCGCAGCCGGGGCCGCGCCCACCATGCCGGCGGCGCCCCTGGCGGCCGCCGCGGCGATTGCGGCCGCCACCAGGGTTCATGTGGTCGGCCCGAGCTACTTGCCGGGGCGGCCGAGCTGGTGGACGCGCCAGCCCGCCGTGCGCCAGCGGTCGGGGTCGAGGGTGGTGCGGCAGTCGACGAGCAGTGGGTCGGCGGGCAGTTCCACGAGGGCGTGGGGGTCCGCCTGTCGGTACTCGGGCCATTCGGTCGCCAGGACGACCAGCTCGGCGCCGGTGAGCGCCGCGGGCAGATCCGCGGTGTGGTCGAGTTCGGGGTTGCGGAGCATCGCGTTGGTCGAGGCCTGCGGGTCGTGCACGGTGACCACGCCGCCGGCCCGGTGCAGCGCCAGGGCCAGGGCGAGGGCGGGGGACTCGCGCACATCACTGGTGTCGGGCTTGAACGCGGCGCCCAGGACGGTGACCCGGGTGCCCCGGAGCGGCCGGTCGCCGAGGGCGTCGGCGATGAGGTCCATGGCGACGCCGGTGCGGGACTCGTTGATCCTCTCGGCGGCGAGCAGGAGCTCGGCCGCGCCGGTGGCGCCGAGCCGCTTCGCGCCGGCGGTGAACGCGCGGACGTCCTTGGGCAGGCATCCGCCGCCGTAGCCGAGGCCCGGCCGCATGCCGCCGGCGCCGATCCGGGGGTCGATGCCGAGGATCTCCACGATCTTGGAGACGTCGCCGCCGGCCTTCGCGCACATGTCCGCGACGCCGTTGATGTAGCTGATCTTGAGCCCGAGGAAGCTGTTCGCCGCGCCCTTCGCCAGCTCGGCCGTCGCCGGGTCGCAGACGAACAGCGGGACGCCGGCCTCCAGAATGGAGGCGTAGACCTCGCGGATCGCCTTCTCTCCCCCCGCGCTGGTGACACCGGCGATGATGCGGTCCGGGCGCAGGGTGTCCTCCACCGCGTGGCCCTCGCGCAGGAACTCGGGGTTCCAGACGACCTCGACGTCCGTGCCCGCGGGGGACAGGCGCTGGACGAGGGTGGTGACCTCGGCGGTGGTGCCGACGGTGACGGTGCTCTTCCCGACGATGGTGCAGGGCTCGGTGAGGTGGGGGGCGAGCCGGCGGACGGCGCCGAAGACCTGGCCGTTGTCGTAGGAGCGGCCGTCGGCGTCGATCGGGGTGCCGACGCCGAGGAAGTGCAGCTCGGCGAAGGCGGCCGCTTCGGCGATGTCGGCGGTGAAGCGCAGGCGGGCGCCGTCGATGTGCTCGGCCAGCAGCTCGGGCAGGCCGGGCTCGAAGATGGGGCAGTCGCCGGCGTTGAGCCTCGCGATCTTCTCCCGGTCGATGTCCACGCCGATGACCTCGTGGCCGAGTTCGGCCATCGCCGCGGCGTGCGGGATGCCGAGGTGGCCGCAGCCGATCACGGAGACGCGCATGGATGGTCCTTGTCTGAGCGAAGGGACACGCCGTTACTCGGCGTGTCCAGGACGCTACCGCGTGCCGAACATCGCAGGGGGACGGCGAGGCGGGAACCCGCCGAGTGCGGCGTGCGGCGGCGAGGCCGGGTGCTCCGCCGGACATGGATCACGGGCTGCCGTCCTCAGCCCCGGTGTCGGCGGCAGCCGGCGGTGCGAGGGGGAACGCTCGGGTCAGCTCCAGGTGCGGGCCGCGGCCAGCAGGCGCTCGCGGACCAGGGCGACGTGCGGGTTGGACGAGCCGGCCGGGCGGCGGACGAGGTAGGCGGTGTTGATCGGCGGATCGGCCGGCTCGTGCAGCAATCGCAGGGCCCCGGAGGCGAGTTCGGCTCGGCACAGGTAGCCGGGGAGCACGCTCCAGCCCGCGCCCGCGGTCACCGCCGAGAGGACCGCCCGCAGGTCCGGTACGGTGATCGCCGCCCGGGCGTGCAGCCGGCGGCCGAAGACGTGCCGCCAGTAGCGGCGGGCGATCGGCAGGTCCTCGGCGTAGCTGAGCAGCGGGACCTCGTCCAGCGCGCCGGGCAGCTCCCGGCCGGCCAGCCGCTCGGCCCAGGAGGGGGCGGCGACCAGGACGAACTCCTCGTCGGCGAGCGGTTCGGCGAGCAGCGTCCGGCCGGACGGGCGTCGGGTGGCGACCACCAGGTCGTGTTGCCCGGCCCGCAGTTCCGCCAGCAGGGGATCGGTGAGCCCGCTGGTCACCCGCAGCTGGACGCCCTCCGCGACCAGTGGGGCGAGCTCTGCCAGCAGGACGGTGCCAAGGAACTCGGCCGGCCCGGCGAGGTGGACCGGTTCCGGTGCGCCGCCACCGTGCCCGTCGGTGAGGCTCGCGAGCCGGTCCAGCGGCACCGCCAGGCGGGAGGCGAGGTCGTCGGCGTACGGGAGCGGGTTGACCCCGCGGGCCCGGCGCTCGAACAGCTCCCGGCCGAGCCGCTGCTCCAACGCCCGGATCTGCGCGGTCACCGTGGACTGGGACAGACCCAGCAGATGCGCGGCCGCGGTGAAGGAGCCCGCCCGGTGCACGGCGAGGAAGGTCCGCAGCTGGTTGAGGTCCAGTGGGCCGGAGCCGGTGGTCGGCCGATCGCTCATGCCGACGAGCGTACGGGATTCCGATGGCTGGACGGCACGCTCGACGATCCGGGTGAGGTATCGGAATCCCGATGCCTCGCATCGCGTGGCCCATTGGTTTCCGCAGGCGGGGCGCGTCTAGCGTGACGGCGTGAGCGCCGCGGCGGACCGTCGCGGCGAGGACCCGCGGCACCCCTGGAGGCACCCCGATGGCCGACATCCTGTTCGTCGTGACCGGTTCGAAGGTCTGGACGCTGAACGACGGTACCGAGCACCCGACCGGCTTCTGGGCGGAGGAGCTCGTCGTCCCGTACCGCACCTTCACCGAGGCGGGCCACCGGGTCGCCGTCGCCACGCCGGGCGGCGTCGTCCCGGTCGCGGACCGGGCCAGCCTGGCCGACCCCGAGCTGGCCGAGGAACTGGCGAAGATCGCCGAGCTCCGGCAGCCGCTGGTGCTGGCCGAGGTGGACCCCGCCGACTACGACGTCGTGTTCTACCCCGGCGGCCACGGTCCGATGGAGGACCTGGCGGTCGACGCCGACTCCGGGCGGCTGCTCACCCGGGTGCTCGCCTCCGGGCGCCCGCTCGGTGTGGTCTGCCACGGCCCGGCCGCGCTGCTCGCCGCACGGAGTGAGGGCGGCGGCTCGCCCTTCGCCGGGTACCGGGTGACCGGCTTCACCAACGCGGAGGAGACCCAGGCCGGGCTGGCCGACCGGGCGCCGTGGCTGCTCCAGGACCGGCTGGTCGAGCTCGGCGTGGACTTCGAGGAGGGCGAGCCCTGGGCGCCGCACGCGGTGGTCGACCGCAACCTGGTGACCGGTCAGAACCCGGCCTCCTCGGCCTCGGTGGCCGCCGGGCTGCTGAAGCTGCTGGACGCGTCGGCGGCGTAGCGGCCGGACGGAGGGCCCACGAGGGAGCGCGGGCGGGCGACTGTTCGTACGGATCGCCCGCCCGTCGGCGCGGGGTCCGAGGCAGTGGCGGGGCGTCCACGCCCTCGGCGTCGGGCACCCCGCCCCACCGGGCCTTCGTCAGTGAAGGTCGTAAGCGGTGAGGGGGTGCCCCGCCCAGAGCCGGGGGGAGGCCCGCTCCGGGTAGCGGACGGTCCGCGAGCGGGCGTCCAGGACCCGGGTGAGCTGCCCCTCCGGATCGTAGGCGGGCCAGCCCGGGGCGCCGGTGGTGGCGAACTCCACCCAGGCGTGCCGCAGTTCCGCCGAGACCCGGACCGCCTCCGCCGGGGGTGGGTCGCCGAGGAAGTGCCGAGCCGTCGGGCTGTCCAGACTGCCGAAGGCGAGAGGTGCGTCCAGGCCGTGGCAGGCGCCGAAGACGCCGTCGAGGGCGGGGGCGGGCAGGGCGGGTTCGAAGAGGTGCGAGGTGCCGCCGGCGGCCGCGTTGGCCTCGGTCAGCCGGAGCGAGGGCATCCGGAACAGGGCGTCGGAGTCGACGGCTTCGAGGAGTTCGGAGGGCGTCGCCCCCGGGAGCGAGCGAGGGGGCGGGAGGACGGATGAGACGGCGGCGGCCCGTCCGGAGCGCGCGCCGAGCCGTGGCAGGCTACCCGGGTAGCACAGCCGCCCGCGACCAGGAGCACCCGCCATGGACCGACCCGCCGCCCCCCGACCCGCCGCCCCCCGACCCGCCGCCCTCCGGCTCGACGCCACCGCCTCCGGGCACCCGGCGGGCATCCTGGACGCCGCCGAGCGGGCCGAACGCCGGGGCATGGACCGGCTGGTGGTCGCCGAGACCGCGTACGACCCGTTCCTCCAGCTCGCCCGCGCGGCCGACCGGACCGAGTCGATCGAGCTGGCCACCGGCATCGCGGTGGCCTTCGCCCGGACCCCGATGACGCTCGCCTACCAGGCCTGGGGGCTGCACGCGGCCTCCGGCGGACGTGCCGTCATCGGGCTGGGCTCGCAGGTCAAGCCGCACATCGAGAAGCGCTTCGGGATGCCCTGGGACCGTCCGGCCGCCCGGATGCACGAGTACGTGCACGCGGTGCGGGCGATCTGGCACAGCTGGCAGACCGGCGAACGGCTGCGTTTCCGGGGCGAGTTCTACACCCACACGGTGATGACGCCGGTGTTCTCGCCGGACCCGGTCCCGTCCGGGGTGCCGCGCATCCTGCTGGCGGGCGTCGGGCCGCTGATGACCCGGACCGCCGGGGCGGTGGCCGACGGCTTCCTGAGCCACCCGTTCTCCTCCACCGCCTACCTGGCCGAGCAGGTGCTGCCGGGCCTGACCGAGGAGCGGGCCCGGGCCGAGGCGGAGGGCGCCGTGTGGACGGAGCGGCCGTTCGAGGTCGTCGGCAGCGTGCTCACCGCCACCGGCCGCACCGAGGAGGAGCTGGCGGCCAACCGGGCCGCCACCCGGGAGCGGCTCGCGTTCTACGCCTCCACGCC
Organism: Kitasatospora sp. NPDC005856; assembly: GCF_040629945.1. Classification (NCBI taxonomy): domain Bacteria; kingdom Bacillati; phylum Actinomycetota; class Actinomycetes; order Kitasatosporales; family Streptomycetaceae; genus Kitasatospora; species Kitasatospora sp. NPDC005856. Next base: position 5,278 of record NZ_JBEXWT010000008.1, read on the forward strand.
GGCCTACCGTCCGGTGCTGGCGCAGCACGGCTGGGAGGGGCTCCAGGAGGAACTGCACACCCACTCGGTGCGCGGCCGCTGGGCGGAGATGGCCGCGCTGATCGACGACGAGGTCTTCGACGCCTTCGCGGTCTGCGGACCGGTCGAGGAGGTGGCCCGGGAGATCCACCGCCGGTACGCGGGCCTGGTCACCCGGCTGTCCGTCAGCCTGCCCGAGGACGCCGACCCGGAGCTGGGCCTGGACGTCCTGGCGGCCGTGCGGGCGCTGGGCCGACCGGAACCGGACGCCGTGTGATCACGGTGGACGACTGAGCGGACAAGCGGTGACGAAGTCCGGGCGGATTCGTGCAACGCGTTTCCGGTGGTGACGACGGGCGGCAGGATCGCGGTGGCAGGCGGAGCCGTTCGGCGCGGCCGGACGCCCCGGACCTGCCGCGTCACGGGGCCTGTCGCGCCGTGCGGTCCGTTGCGCCGTACGGCCTGTCATGCCTCGGCCACCCGTTGCCGATCGTGGGGGTGCCCGCGTGTCCGTGTCCGACGACCGTCCGGCCGACTACGACCTGGCGGAGCGCTGGGACCCCGTCGTGAACGAGTACGTCGACGCCCTGGCCGACCTGGACGAGTTCCTGCGCGTCTGCGCCGAGCTGACCGGCTTCGACGTCCCCGAACTGCGCTCCACCGGCATGGCGGACGAGCACCACCGCACCACGCTGGCCCACCGGGTGCGCGACGAGCACGCGCTGGTCCACCTCTGGTACGTCGGCGCCTGGCCCGGCGAGGCGCCCTCCTCCGCCCGGGCCCACGACCAGGGACTGGTCTGGCGGACCTTCCACGCCGTCCCGCCCGGCTCCGCCGCCCCCGGACACGGCAGCTGGGCCGAGGCCCCGCGAGGCGCGGCGGCACCGGACAACGGCGGTGAGGGCCGGTGAGCGCCCGCTGGGACGCGGTCGTGGTCGGCGCGGGCTTCGCCGGGACCCTGATCGCCCACCGCCTCGGTGCGCAGGGCTGGCGGGTCCTCGTCCTGGAGGCCGGCCGGGCCGCGCCCACCGGCGCCGAGGCCGCGGCCGCCCACCGCGCGGCCGGCGGCGGACCGCCCACCTCGCCCTACCCGCACCGCCCCGAGGCCCCGTCACCCGACGTCACCGACCTCGCCGGAAACCCGGACGGCGGCTTCACCGCCACCGGTCACCTCCGCCAGCACGGGCCACTGCCCTACGCCAGCGGCTACCTGCGCGCCAACGGCGGCACCGGACTGCTCTGGACCGGGCTCACCCCGCGCATGCACCCCGAGGACTTCCGCACCGGCGACCTCGGCCACGGCCGCAACTGGCCGATCGGCTACCACGACCTGGAACCCCACTACCGCGAGGCCGAACGGGAGCTCGGCGTCGCCGCCGACGCCGAGGAGCAGCGCCGCGCCGTCGGCCTGCCCATCCCGGACGGCTACGACTTCCCGATGCGGGCCGTGCCGGCGAGCTACCTCGACCGGCAACTGGCCCGCGCCCTCGACGGCCGGACCGTCCGCGACCCCGCCGTGCCACACCCCGCCCGGCTCGCCGTCACCACCACCCCGCACGCCCGCAACGGCGTGCCGACCAGGCCGGGCTCCGCCGACGGGCCGCTCTGCGCGGGCAGCGCCAGCTGCGTCCCCGCCTGCCCGAGCGGCGCCAAGTACACCCCGCTGCGCACCCAGGCCCGCTGGGCGGTCGGGGTCGAACTGCGCACGGAGGCCGTCGTCAGCCGGGTACTGGCCGACCCGGAAACCGGGCGGGCCGGGGGAGTCGAGTACCTCGCCGGCGGCACGAGCCACCGGGTGGAGGCGGGCCTGGTCGTCCTCGCCGCGCACGCGATCGAGAACGCCCGGCTGCTGCTCCTGTCCGGCCTGGCCAACCGCAGCGACCAGGTCGGCCGGAACCTGATGGACCACCCGGCCCTGCTCACCTGGGGGCTGATGCCCCGCCCGGTCGGCCCCTACCGCGGACCCGGGTCCACCAGCGGCCTGGAGGCGTTCCGCTTCGGCCCCGGGCGGAAGCGCCGGGCGCCGTTCCGGATCGAGATCGGCAACTGGGGCTGGTCCTGGGCGGGCGGCGCGCCGGAGGCGGAGACGGCGGCGCTGCTCGCGGCGGGCCTGCGCGGCAAGGAACTGCGCGACCGGCTCGGTGACCGGCTGGGCCGCCAGTTCTCGCTCCAGTTCGAGCTGGAGCAGCCCGCCGACCCGGCCAACCGGGTCACCCTCGACCGGGACCGGCGCGACCCGCTCGGTCTGCCCGGCCCGGCCATCCGCTACGACCTCTCGGAGTACGTCCGCGAGGGTATGACGTCCGCTCGGGCCGTCTCCGAGCAGCTGTTCGCCCTGCTCGGCGCCGAGGACCACACTGCCTACCCGGCGGCCGGCTGGCCGGGACGGCTCGAACACCGGGGAACCGTCCACGGCTACCGCGGCGCCGGCCACGCCGGTGGCACCCACATCATGGGCGACTCGCCCGCGAACTCGGTGGTCGACCACTGGCAGCGCTGCTGGGACCACCCCAACCTGTACGCCGTCGGTTGCGGCTCGATGCCCTCCCTCGGCACCTCCAACCCCTCGCTCACCATGGCCGCCCTGGCGCTGCGCAGCGCCGAGCGGATGCACCGCGACCTGCTGGCGCTGCACCGCCCGGCGGCCGTGGCGCCCCTCGCGGCCTCCCGCGCCCCCGTACCGCCACCGCCGTCTCCCCCTTCCTCGGAGTCCTCATGACCGGTCTGCCGCTGCCGCCCGTACCCGAGCCCTACCACCTGCCCTTCCACTACGGTGCGCTGCACAACATCGGCGTCGACTACCTGGTGGACCGCGCGCGGGCGCGCGAACTGCTCGCCAAGCGCCACCCCGGGCTGAACGTCGCCGCCTTCGACGGCGGGGCCTGCGTCTCGCTCAACTACCAGCTCTACTTCGCCCAGTATCCGAACGGTGCCGGCGTCACCCAGGAGCTGGAGATCAACCTGATCGCCCATCCGCTCTTCGCCGAGGAGCGGATTCCGGTGGTCAACTACGGCCAGTACGCCAGGGGGTACGACCAGACCAAGCTGCTCGGCATCGCCCGGCTGCACGTGCTCTGCGACAACCCGCTCGCCATCGACGCCGGGCGCCGGCTGTACGCCGAGCCCAAGCACCCGGGTTGGTTCGAGACCACCCTGCCCTCCCTCAACGCGCCCGACGTGCGCGAACGCTGGTCGGTGTCCTGCCGTCGGGCCACCCTCGGGCCGGACGGACTGAGCCGCCACGACGAGGAACTCCTCGCTCTGGACGTGAACCTGGTCGGCCTCACCCCCGAGTCCGTCAACAACACGCCGATCACCGGCTACGGCACCGACGACGAGGGCAAGCTGCTGGCCGGGCCGCTCAACGTCTACCAGCCCTACCGCTACTACGCCCTGGACGACCGCACCGCCGACCGGGTCCGGCTCGACCTCGGCAACCCCGCCGAGGAGTCCGCCCGCGACCTCGCCCACCTGATCGCCGACGCCCCGGCGGCCGGAGTCTGGACCTACCAGTCCCCGCCGGTCGCCGCCCACAACCGGGCCTACTACATCCGATGACGGCCGCGTCCTTCGCCCCGGGCGGCACCGCCGTGCGGCGGGACTGACGCGGACCGAGGGGCGCGGCCGGCAGCCTGCCGGTGTCGCGCCTCGACCTCGTGGTCGGCTGCCTGGTGGAGGGCGACCACGAGGTCCAGGCGGTACTGGAACTGGCCCGCCGGCCGGAGCTGCCGGTCGGAGCCGCCGGCCGAGCGGCTACACCGGCTCGGCCGGCAGCGCGGGGCCTCGGCCGGGGTGCGGCGCGGGATCAGCCGGGCGCCGGCGGAGCGCCCGGACCGGTGAGCGCGGCCGGGACCGGGCCGGGCGCGGTGGCGGCCGTGGAAGCCCGCGACCAGCGTCCCGCGAGGACCGTGCCGACGATCAGCTGGAGCTGGTGGTAGAGCATCAGCGGCAGTACCAGCAGGCCGGCTTGCGTCCCGAACAGGACGGTGGCCATCGGCAGGCCGTTGGCCAGGCTCTTCTGCGAACCGCAGAGCACCGCCGCGATGGTGGCGGACCGGTCGAGCCCCAGCAGCCGAGCGCCGAGCCCGGTGGCCGCCAGGGCGGCGGCGAGCAGGGCGAGCAGCACCATGAGCAGCCCCGCCAAGGCGAGGGGGGTGGCCAGGCCCCAGATGCCCTGGGCGACCGCCGCGCTGAACGCCGTGTAGACGACCAGCAGGATCGAGCCGCGATCCACCGGGGTGAGCACCTTCTTGTGCCGGGACAGTGGACCGCCGAGCCAGGGCCGCAGCAGCTGCCCGAGCAGGAACGGCGCGAGCAGCTGCAATCCGATCCGCAGCAGCCCGTCGGCGGACAGCGCGGTGTGCGATCCCAGCAGCCAGGCTGCCAGCAGCGGGGTGAGCACCAGCCCCGCCAGGCTGGAGTAGGTCCCGGCGCAGATCGCCGCCGGGACGTTGCCCCCGGCGGAGCCGGTGAGCGCCACCGAGGACTGCACCGTCGAGGGCACCAGACAGAGGAACAGCACGCCGGTGTGCAGCTGCCCGGTCAGTGGGGCGGGCGTGAGCAGTGCCGTGGCCACGCCGAGCAGAGGGAAGAGGACGAAGGTGGCGGCCAGCACCAGCCCGTGCAGCCGTACGTGGCGCAGCCCGGCCAATGTCTCGCGGGTGGAGAGCCTGGCGCCGTAGAGGAAGAACAGCAGCGCCACCGCGAGGTCGCAGGCCACTTCGGCGACCCGCGCCGAGGAGCCGGAGGCCGGGAACAGCGCGGCCAGCCCGACCGTCCCGGCCAGCGCCGCCATGTACGGGTCCAGCCAGCGGGGCAGCAGCCTGCGGGAACGCGGGCCGGTGGCCTGTTGCTGCTGCGCCCGGTCCCCGCCTGCCCGTTCCCCGCCTGCCCAGTCCCCGCAGGCTGCTGCCCCGCGCGCCCGGAGCCCTGGTGGCTGCTCCGGGCGCGCCAGGCGGTCGGTCACGGGCCGCCTTCCGCTTCCGGGTGGACCGAGGGCCTGGACGAGGAACCGGGCCCGAGCAGTCCGCCGACCAGCGAGCCGGCACCGTCGTGGTCACTGCCCGCCGAACCGCTGCCGTTCTGGAGGTTGGCTGTCCGGTCGACCTCCAGCCAGGAGTCGGCGTGCGAGTTGTCCACGACAGTGATCAGCGAGCCGCCGGCCGCCGCGGGTGACGCGGCCCCCGCGAGCAGGGCGCAGGCTCCGGCCAGCCCCAGCGCGGTGGCCCGCAGGGCGGTGGCCGGCGAGGGCGGGGCGGCCCCGCGCAGCCCGGTGCTCATGCCGTCACCGCCATGAGCCCGCTGGACCGCGAGATGTTCCGCTCCAGCAGCTCGGTGGACTCCCGCACGCCCACCTGCTCGCGGTCCCCGGCCGGGGCCGGCAGCCGCCCGTCGGCGTTCTTCAACCCGGCCAGCGCCTCGTCCATCGCCCGGTGCGCGGCGAACAGGCACGGCGTGCTGTAGATGGCCACGTCCACCCCCAGCTCCGACAGCTCCGAGAGCGACAGCCGGGGCGACTTGCCGCCCGCGATCTGGTTGAACAGCAGGGGCTTGTCGCCGACCTCCCGGCGGATCCGGCGGATCCACTCCTCGCTGCGCACACCGTCCACCAGCACCACGTCGGCGTCGGTGGCGGCGAGCGCCCGGGCCCGGCGCAGGATGTCCTCCTCCTCGGTGGCGTCGGTGCGGGCGACCACCACCAGGTCCGTCCGGTTGGCGAGGACGAGTTCCAGCTTCTCCAGGTACTCCTCCAGCGGCAGCACCAGTTTGCCGTCCGCGTGCCCGCAGCGGCGCGGCCGCTTCTGGTCCTCCAGGATCACGCCCGACGCGCCGATCCGTTCGAGCCTGCGCACGACGTGGCAGGCCACCTCCGGGTCGACGTACCCGTCGTCGATGTCGACCAGCAGGTGGTGCCGGGGGAAGGCCCCGCGCAGCCGCTCGACGAAGGCCACCATGTCGGGCCAGGCGATGAAGCCGATGTCGGGCAGGCCGTAGTAGGAGGCCGCGAAGCCGAAGCCGGAGACGAACATGCCGTCGTAGTGCTCGGCCGCGATGGAGGCCGAGTACATGTCGTAGACGCCGATCAGCGGCGTCGTCTCCGGGCCCGCGATCTCGGTGCGGAGCCGCTGCCCATGGGTGTCCGATGCCGTGTTTCCGTAGTACAAGGCCTACTCCTCGCTAGGGATGACTTTGCCTGAACTTGGTGTTCATCAGACCGAACTGAGGTGTCATCACTATGCGCCCTTTAATGTTCCGTGGGCAAATCTTTAAGAGAGGTTCCCTCGTTGGAGTGAATGCGCGAGGATAATAGGAAGGCCGAAAATATGGTGATCGTCTAAATGGGCTGACGTCCCGGCACAAGGGAAGGGCGGCCGGGGCCGCGTCGGCGGTGCCGGGGTGTGGTGCGGGGGCGGCGTCGGGGCCCGCCCGGTGGGCCGGCCCCGACGGGGTGTCAGGCGCTGGGGACCGGGGGGACGGCGCGGCGTTCGCGCAGCGTCCGCAGCATCCGGCGGGTGGCCTTGGTCGCGACCGGGGGCAGCAATTCGAGGGCGAGCCGGCGCGGGGTGGAGCGCTGCACCGGGGCCTTGACCTGGTAGTTGAGGCGCAGCACGCGGGCGCCGGCGATGGTGTCCTCGTCGACGGTGTACCCCTCGGCCCTCCAGTCGCGCTCCTTCAGGGCCTCCTGGGCGGCCGCCGCGTCGCCCCAGGTGCCGTAGAACTTCATCGGGGTGAGCAGGACCGGCCGCAGTCCGCCGGTGAAGACCGCCTCCCAGACCGCGGCGGAGACGCCCGGGGTGTGCTCGGAACGGTAGTCGTCCAGGGCGACCAGGCCGTTCTCGGTGAGTGCGGCGCGGGCCACGGCGATGTCCCCGGCGACGTGTTCGTAGAGGTGGGAGGCGTCGACGTGGACGAAGCGGCAGCTGTCCGCGCGGATGCGGCCGTCGGCCAGCACGGAGGTCGGGGCCTGCACTATCTCGGGCAGCTCGCCGTGGAAGGCGAGGTAGTTGGCCTCGAAGGCGCTGCGGGTGAGGGTCCTGCGGTAGGACATGTTCATCTCTGCGGCGTTCTCGGCGTCGCCCGCGTCGGAGTCGAACAGGTCGCAGACCGTCAGCCGCTCGCCGGGCCGCAGGTGGTCGCCGAGCAGGACGGCACTGCGGCCGAGGTAGCTGCCGAGCTCCAGGATGTCGCCGGTGACGCCGGCCGCGGTCTGGGAGGACAGCAGGTGGCTGAAGGCGGCCCGGTCGAGGCTGAAGAACCAGCCGGGAATGTCGTCCCGCTTCAGCGGCGCGGGGTGGGCCGCGGCCTCGACCGCGGTCTCGGAACTGGGCACGGCGGCCTCCAGGGGGATGGCGGGGCGCGGTGGCGGATCACGCCGCGGAGGGGGGACGCCGAGGACGTGAGGCGGATCATCATAGCGACGCGGGGGCCGGAGGGAACCAGAGGTGGAACGGCCCGAATTCGCTTCTTCGCTCTGCTGTTCGGCATGGGCGTGCGCCTTCGTTTTCGCCCTGAGTTCGCCTGATCGGCCTAACGTTCCGAGGAATGCGACTTTCCGGGCGTACCGGTGGCATTCGAGGGCTCCGACACGTCCGCCCGGTCCAGCTCCGCGATGGTCTCGGACAGCCAGGCCCGCTCGGCCGCCGTGGAGGCCCGGGCGACGAGCAGCATCCCGCGCCGGAAGGGGTTCGGCTCGCGCTCGGCGGTCACCGGCTGCCCCGTTCCGTCGTAGAAGAAGCTGCTCGGCGCGTCCAGGAAACCCAGCCGGCGGCGGAGCACGGCGGCCTGTCGGGGCGGGTCGGCGAGGTGGTGCAGGAAGGCGGTGACGGTGAAGAAGCGGATCTGGTCGGTGATCTCGGCCTGCTCCGGGTCGGCCAGTCGGCGCAGCAGCTCGGCCCGCCCCTGCGCCGTCGGCTCCAGCGTCTGCCGCGGTGCGGCGCCGCTGCCCGGTTCGGTGCGGCGGCGCAGAAGTCCGGCCTTCTCCAGTCGGGAGATGGCGGGGTAGAGCGCGCCGTCGCTCACCGGCCGGACATGACCGGTCAGCCCGGTGATCCGGGACTTGAGCTCGTAGCCGTGCAGCGGCTGGTCGTACAGGAAGCCGAGGATCGCGAGCGTCAACACGGCTGGAGCCCTTCGGTCGGAGTGCGCCCTGTGAAGCCGCCATGCTACCTCTTGTCGATGTGCCTCGAAACGATGTATCTCTATTCGAGGCGAGCTGAGGGCGGGGCAACCCGGGCCGAGGCGGGTCGAGAAGAGCCGAGGCGGGCGCGAGCCCGGCCCCGGTCGGGCACGAGCACCAACGGGGGAAGGGAGAGGGGCCATGCGCGGTCAGTTGCGCCGGCTCACGGCATTGGCGGTACCCGTCTACGCGGAGCTGCTGTCCGGGGTGATCGCCTCGGTGATCGGCGCGCTCTGGGTGGCAGGTCTCGGCGGGGCCGCGGTCGCCGCCGTCACCCTGGCCGGCACCGTCGAGAACCTGCTGCTCGGGCTGGTCCTGGTGGTCGCCTCCGGCACCAGCGTCCGGCTCTCCCACGCCCTCGGCGCGGGCGACCACGCCGAGGCCGCCCGCACCACCCGCGCGGCCTGGCGGCTCTGCGCCGCCGTCAGCGCGGCGCTCGCCGTCCCCGGCTTCCTGCTGCGGGACCGGCTGGCAGGCGTCTTCCTGGACGGCGAAGCCGCCGACCAGGCCACCGGGTACCTCACCGTCGCGTTCCCGGCCTTCGCGCTCTTCGTCGGCCAGCGCGTCGCCGACGAGCTGTTCAAGGGCGCCGGCGACACCCGCACCCCGATGCGGATCGCCCTGCTCTCCAACGCGCTGCTGCTCCTCCTCGACCCGCTGCTCATCCTCGGCCCAGGGCCACTGCCCGCCCTCGGCGTGCCGGGTGCCGCCCTGGCCCTGGCCCTCTCCCGCGCGATCGCCCTCGCCGTCACCCTGCGCCTGCGGCGACCGCGGCGGCAGCGGCAACTGCCGCGACCAGGGCGAGGCGCCGGGCCGCAGCCGCACGCTCCCCGCGGAACCGACGGCGTCGGCGCGGCGGCGCTACGGATCCTGCGCGCGGGCGCACCGTTCGGCCTGGACTTCACCGCCCGGATGGCCGTCGGAACCGCCCAACTCGCCATGGTCGCGGGCTTCGGCGTCGCGGCGGTGGCCGGCTACGGCCTCGGCTACCGCGTCCTGCTCGTCGTCACCATGGCCTTCTACGCGCTGCGCCAGGCCGCCGCGATCGAGGCCGCCCGGCTGACCGGCGCGGGGGAGGGAGCCGCGCTGCGCACCCTGCACCGCGCCACCGGACGCCTCGCCGCACTGCTCGGTGCGGTGGCGGCGGTGCTGTCCGTCACGCTCGCCGTACCGCTGGCCGCGCTCTTCACCGAGGACCGGGCGGTGGCCGCGCAGTCCGTCGGCTTCCTGCGCTCGGCGGCGCTCTACCTGCTGCCGTACGCGCTGGTGGTGGCACTCGGGGGAGTGCACCAGGCGGCGGGCGCCGGCCGTCCGCTGGTGGTCTCCGTCCTGCTCGGCCTCGGGGCCCAACTCGCCGCCTCGGTGGCCCTGTCCGGGCCGTTGGGGGTGTCGGGGGTGTGGATCGGGCCGGCGGTGGGCGCGGTCGTGCAGCTCGCGCTGCTCGCCGCACTGACCCGGTCGCGTTGTTCGCGCGGCGCTGTCGGTGGCGTGTGCCAGAGTGGGGGCCATGGCAGTCACCCCGGACGGGCGGCCGATCCCGCCCCCGCACGCCGCTGAACGCACCATGCTGGAGGGCTGGTTGGACTTCCAACGGGCCACGCTCGCCCTGAAGGTCGACGGGCTCGACGACCGGCAGGTGCGGCTGGCGTCCGCCCCGCCGTCCTCGATGACCCTGCTGGGCCTGGTGCAGCACCTTGCCGAGGTCGAACGCAACTGGCACCAGCGGGTGTTCGCCGGCCAGGACGTCCCGCCGGTGTACGGGCCGGACAACGCCGGCGGGTACGGGCTGGACCCGGCGCGCGGGATGCCCGAGGCGCTGGCGACCTGGAAGGCGGAGATCGACCGGGGCCGGGAACTGGCGGCGGACAAGTCGCTGGACGCGGCAGGCCCGCTCTCCCCGCAGGAGGCCGCGGTGCTCGGCTCGGACAGTGTCTCGCTGCGCTGGATCCTGGTGCACCTGATCGAGGAGTACGCCCGCCACAACGGCCACGCCGACCTGCTCCGGGAACGCATCGACGGCGTCACCGGGGTGTGAACCCGAGGATGGGCCGGGGGTGAGGGCGAGGGGCGTCGCTCAGAGCCGCCCGGTGGGCCCGGCCGTCCACCAGGCTCGCGTGGACAGTGTCCACTCGCGCTCACGAGAGCGTTCCGGGCAGAATCGACCACATGGACGAGGGCGGCGAGTCGGCCTGCTGGCTGGACCGGGTGTGCCAGGAGTGCGGACGGCTGCGCGAGCGGCCCGGGCCGGGATCGTGTGAGAACTGCGGCGCCGAGGGCGAGGACGGGGACGGCCTGCCGGAGGCGGAACCCGGGCGCCGCGCCGGCTGACCCCCGCGTACTGCCGACGCCGAATCCTGCGCGCCACCGATGCCGAACCCCGGTCCGGCCGCTCGGCCGGACCGGGGCGGTGAGCCGCTCGGACGGCGACGCGCAGTGGCGACGCGTACGGAGCCCCGCGGGGCCGCTACTACGGCAGGGCCGCTACTGCTGGGGCGGCTGGTCGCGGAACTGGCTCTTGAGTTGCTCCTGGGCGGCGTCCACCTGACCGCTGTACTTGCCCTCGGTGCGCTGGTCGACGGCGTCGCCCGCCTTGTCGACGGCCTTGTCGGCCTGCTCCTCGTGGCCCTTCAGCAGGTTCTTGAGCTTATCCATCATGGACATCTGGTCACACTCCTGGATGAGACGCCCCCACCCCTCCAATATCACCGCGCGCGTCGCGGCCCGCATCTCGCAAGGTCTGCGTAAAGGCTTGGCAACGGGATTCCGGTCATGTCCAATCATGACCCTCACGGCCCGTCGGTAAGGAGTCACCTTGATGCTGCGCGCCCGTCGCTCCACCTCCTCGCTCGACCGTTCCGTCCCGGACGGCCCCGCGGCCTCCCCAGGACGCCCGCGAACCGCCGTCACCCGGCGTGGCGCGGGCGCCGCCCTGACCGTCGCCGCCCTGGTCGCCCCGCTGCTGCTGGCCGGCGCCGGCGGCGCCTCGGCCGACCCGGACCCGGCGCGCAAGGGCGCCAAGCTGGCCTCCCGGCTGGTCGAGGCGAGCAGCGCCCGGGACGCGCGGGCCACGCTGGCCGCGCTCCAGCTGATCGCGGACCGCAACGGCGGTACCCGGGTGGCCGGTTCGAAGGGGCACGACCAGTCCGCGCAGTACGTCTACGAGCAGGCACGGCGGGCCGGGCTGAAGGTGTCCAAGCAGGAGTTCGTCTACACCTTCTTCGAGGCCCGCTCCGAGCGCCTCGACGTGCTCTCCCCGAAGGCCGAGTCGGTGCCGGTGATCGCCATGACGTACTCGGTGAGCGGCCCGGACGCGGGCCTGACCGCGGACCTGGCGGTCGCTCCGGTCGGTGCCACCACCGGCTGCACGCCCGCCGACTACCCGTCGGGCGCCTTCACCGGCAGGATCGCCCTGATCCGGCGCGGCGGATGCCCCTTCGCCCAGAAGCAGGCCGCCGCGGCCGCCGCGGGGGCGACCGGGGCGATCATCTACAACAACACCGAGGGCACCCTCAACGGGACGCTCACCGATCCGACGGCGGGCCGGATCCCGACCGGAGGGATCACCCAGGCCGCGGGCGAGGCCCTGGCCGCCCAGGCCGCCGCAGGCCCGGTCCGGGTGACGCTGGACATCCGTACGTTCATGGAGCAGCGCAAGACCTGGAACGTCCTCGCCGAGACCCGCGGCGGTGACCCGGACAAGACCGTGATGGTCGGCGCGCACCTCGACTCCGTCCCCGAGGGGCCGGGCATCAACGACAACGGCTCCGGCAGCGCCGGCATCCTGGAGGTCGCCAGGAACCTCAGTGTCCACCCGGTGAAGAACAAGGTCAGGTTCGCCTGGTGGTCGGCCGAGGAGTTCGGGCTCAAGGGCGCCGAGGAGTACGTGAACTCCCTCTCCGACGCGGAGCGGAAGAAGATCAGCCTCTACCTCAACTTCGACATGATCGCGTCCCCCAACTACGCGCAGTTCGTCTACAACGGCTCGGGCAGCGCCGGTGGCGAATCCGGCCCCGAGGGCTCGGCCCAGCTGGAGCGGGACATCAACGACTACCTGGACGGCCGGGGCCTGCCGCACGACCCGACCGCCTTCAACGGCCGTTCCGACTACGGTCCGTTCATCGACGCGGGGATCCCGGCCGGCGGCACCGACACCGGCGCCGAGAAGGTCAAGTCCCCCGAGCAGGCGGCCCGTTACGGCGGCACGGCCGGCGCCCCGTACGACGCGTGCTACCACCAGGCGTGCGACAACCTGGGCAACATCGACATGGGCGTCCTCGACGTGAACATCGACGTGATCGCGAACGCCGTCGGCACCTACGCCTGGGACCTCTCCTCGCTCCACCGGCCCGTCCCGGCCCAGCGCCCGGCCGCGAAGACGGCGCCCGGTGCCGGTACGACGGGTATCGGCGGCTCGAGCGGCGACCGCTCCCGCGGGGTGACGGCCTGACGCCGGGGTGGGCCCGCCGCTCCCGGCCGGCCGGCCCACCCGACCGCCGCATCCGACTGCTCCGTCCGGGACTGCTCCGTCCGGGACCTCTCCGTCATCGCCCCTGGTGGCCATGGGTGCGATCACCGTAACGGAGGACACTGACAATCCGGCCCCGGGCCGGTACGGTGCCGCGCGGAGCGCATCCGCCGAGACCCGGTGGGTGCGCCGGGTCCGGTCCTGACACCATGGGACCGAGATCACGACACGGTGACATCCTCGGAGGAGTCAGCAACATGAGCACGCACTACGACGTCGTCGTCCTCGGCGCGGGCCCCGGCGGCTACACCGCCGCCGTCCGTTCGGCCCAGCTGGGCCTGAAGGTCGCGGTCATCGAGGCCAAGTACTGGGGCGGCGTCTGCCTCAACGTCGGCTGCATCCCCTCCAAGGCCCTGCTGCGCAACGCCGAGCTCGCCCACATCTTCACCAAGGAGGCCAAGACCTTCGGCATCAAGGTCGAGGGCCAGGTGACCTTCGACTTCGGCGAGGCGTTCCGGCGCAGCCGCTCGGTGGCCGACGGCCGGGTCAAGGGCGTCCACTACCTGATGAAGAAGAACGGCATCACCGAGTACGATGGCTGGGGCACCTTCGTCGACGACCACACCCTCCAGGTCGCGCTGAGCGGCGGCGGGTTCGAGGTCGTCACCTTCGGCCACTGCATCATCGCCGCCGGTGCCACCACCCGCCTGCTGCCCGGCACCAGCCTGAGCGACCGCGTGGTCACCTACGAGGAGCAGATCCTCACCGAGGAGCTGCCGGAGAGCATCATCATCGCGGGCGCCGGCGCGATCGGCGTCGAGTTCGCCTACGTGCTGCACAACTACGGCGTGAAGGTCACCATCGTCGAGTTCCTGGACCGCGTGGTGCCGCTGGAGGACGTCGAGGTCTCCACCGAACTCGCCAAGCAGTACCGCAAGCTGGGCATCGAGGTGCTGACCTCCACCCGGGTCGAGTCGATCGACGACAGCGACCCGAACGCCAAGGTCCGGGTCACCGTCACCAAGGACGGGCAGCAGCAGGTGCTGGAGGCCGACAAGGTGCTCCAGGCGATCGGCTTCGCGCCGCGGGTCAACGGCTACGGCCTGGAGAACACCGGGGTCAAGCTCACCGACCGCAACGCCATCGCCGTGGACGGCCGCGGCCGCACCAGCGTCGAGCACATCTTCGCGATCGGCGACGTGACCGCCAAGCTGATGCTGGCACACGCCGCCGAGACGATGGCCGTGATCGCCGCCGAGACCATCGGCGGGGCGGAGACCATGGAGGTCGACTTCGTCATGATCCCGCGCGCCACCTACTGCCAGCCGCAGATCGCCTCCTTCGGGTACACCGAGGCCCAGGCACGCGAGCTGGGCTACGACGTGAAGGTCGCCAAGTTCCCGTTCACCGCCAACGGCAAGGCGCACGGCCTCGGCCACCCGATCGGCTTCGTCAAGGTCATCAGCGACAACACGCACGGCGAACTGCTCGGCGCCCACCTGATCGGCCCCGAGGTCACCGAGCTGCTGCCGGAGCTGACGCTGGCCCAGCAGTGGGACCTGACCGTCCACGAGGTCGCCCGCAACGTGCACGCCCACCCGACCCTGGGCGAGGCCGTCAAGGAGGCCATCCACGGCCTCGCCGGCCACATGATCAACATGTGACGACCGTTCCCGGGCACGCCGCGCCCCCGTCGAGCGACTGCTCGGCGGGGGCGCGGCGGTGCTTCCGGGCCGATCGTCAGAACGCACCCGGGGCCTCGGGCCAGGCAGGCCGGAGCGGCCGTTCCCGCCAACCCTGCCAAGCTCGTCAGGGGTGTCCGGCGTGTCCGGCGATCAGCCCGAGTCGGCCGTCGAAGCGGCGGTAGAGCACCCGCCCCCGGCCGGTGACCGGGTCCGAGAAGAACAGGAACGGCAGCTCCGCGCCCGCCAGCCGGTCGACGGCCTGCGCCTGCGTCAGCCGGGGCGCGCCGTACGGGCTGAGGGTGATCGGCGAGGTCCGCCGGCCCGCCGGCCCGGCGGGGACGGTACGGGCCAGGCGGTAGCCGGTCGGCCCGACCCGGTAGACCACGGCGTCGGTCTCGGTCGCCGGATCGGTGAACAGGTGGATGTCGTAGTCCATCGCGTCCATCGTCCGGGCGGCGGCCTCCGGCGAGCACCAGACCAGCGAGGGCGCCTTGTGCCGGACCACCCGGGGCTCGCGCAGGGCGCCGCCGCCGGGCCCGGTGGGCGCCGCCGCGCGGTGGCCCGGCCACGGGCGCGGCGCCCAGGCCCCGGTGACGGCCCTGATCCGGCCGCGCAGCGCGTCGCTGACCCGGTCGAGTGCGTCGCCGAGCCCGGCCGCCGCCTCCTGGACACGGATCCGCCGGCCGTCCACCTCGGCGTTCACCTGCGCCAGCACGCCCCCGGCCGCGGCCGCGGCCGCGAGCCGGACCCGCAGGGCCTCCACCAGCGTCCCCACCCCCGGAGCCGCCGCCGCGTCGGCCACTCGGGCCCGTGCCTCGGCCAGGGCCTCGCAGGTCAGCCCCTCGAACGCCCTCACCGTGACCAACTCGCCCATCCCCAGGCCTTTCCACTCCCAGCCGGCGCAGTACCGGCGACCAGGATCCCGGCCCCCCTGGCCGCGCGGCCAGGGCCCAAGGGCCCCACCGCGAGGGCCGGGAGGACCAGTCGCGGCCCCGGCCGGGGAAGGGGGCTGCTGCGGGAGCGGTCAGGACAGCCGGGTGCGCAGCCAGCCCCTGACCTCCGCGGTGACGGGGTCGGTGATGTCGGCGAACTCCTCGTGCTTCAGCAGGAACCTGGCGACGTACGGGCAGATCGGCACGATCCGCTTGCCGGCCGCGCGCACGTCCGTCAGCGCCTCCTGCACCAGCCGCGAGGCGAGGCCCCGGCCGGCGAAGGCCTCGTCGATCTCGGTGTGGTAGAAGACGCGCTGCTCCTCGTGGTCCCGGTACTCGGTGAAGCCGGCGAGCTCGCCGCCGACGGAGATCTCGTACCGGTTCCGGCCGTCCGCCCGCTCGACGGCGACGGTGCTGGGAGTGGTCACGGGGGGCCTTTCGGTCGCGGGCGCGCGGCAGGAGCCGCCAGGGCCGCCCGCCGCGCAGGTCTGCGGGCATCCTGCCAGGTCACCGCCGTCCCGGTCATCCGCGTCCGGGCCGCCCGACCGGTGTTACGGAACGCCCGGGACGGGCAGCCGCCTATCTGTCGGGGGCCGGAGGTGACGGCCATGGACGGGCCCGGGCTCTCCCGCCGGGAGCTGCGGATCCTGGTGGAGATCGAGGACGACCTGCGCACGGACGGCCGGCTCGACCGCGCGATGCGCACCATGCGGCGCGGGCCGGGCTGCCTGCTGGACCGCGCCCTGGGCCTCGCCGTGCGGGTGCCGGCCGCCGTGCTGTCGGTGCTGCTGGCGCTGTCGGCCGGCCTGCTGCTGGTCGCCGCCGACGTGCACTCACCCGCCGTGCCGGCCCTCTTCGCCCTGGTCTGGGCGCCGACCTTCCTCCTGTCGGTGACCAGACCGATCGCCCGCCGCAGGGGGCTGCGGCCCTGAGCGGTCGGGCGAGCCACGGGAGCGCAGCTCGCCGAGCACGGCCCAGCCGACCGACACCACCGGCACCGCCACCACCGCGCCCAGGACCCCGGCCAGCACGGCGCCGCCGGCCACCGACAGGGCGATGGCCACCGGGTGGATGCGGACGGACCAGCCGAGCACCAGCGGATGCAGCAGATGGCCCTCGATCTGGCCGATGACCACGATCAGGGCGAGCACCAGCAGTGCGATCACCGGCCCGCGGGCGGCGAGCGCGACCACGGAGGCGATCGCCAGGGCGATCGGGGAACCGATCAGCGGGACGAGCGTCGCCACGAACTCCAGCACCATCAGCGGCATGACCAGCGGCACCCGCAGGACGGCCAGCGCGATGCCCACCAGCACGGCGTTGGAGGCCGCCACGATCAGCACCCCCCGGGTGTAGCCCGCGAAGGTGCGCCAGGCGGCGCGACCGGCACCGTCCCAGGACGATCGGCTCCGCGCGGGCAGCTGCCGCTGCGCCCAGGACCACATCCGGTCGCCGGAGTGCAGGAAGAACACCGAGCAGAAGACGGCCAGCGCCAGCCCGGTGACCAGCTCGACGATCCGGCCGGCGCCGCTGAGCGCGGTGCTGACCAGGGTGGAGCGGTGGGCCGAGACGAAATCGCCGATCTTGGCCCGCAGGTCCGTGACGGTGCCGGGCCGCAGGTGGAAGGGGGCGCCGGTGAGCCAGTGGTCGATCCGGGAGAGCCCGCCGCGCAGCTCGTTGCCCAGCTTGGTCCACTCGTCGGCGACGGTCGTACCGACCAGGGCCAGCACCCCGCCGATGAGCGCGACGGTGCAGAGCAAGGCGATCAGGACGGCCAGCGAGCGCGGGGTGGCGCGGGCGAGCAGATCGACCGGCGGGCGCAGCACGGAGGTGATGACCAGGGCCACGAACAGGGCGACGACCACGAGCTGGAGCCGGGCGAGGACGTCGACGACCAGGTAGGCGAAGAGCCCGAGCAGCGCCAGCCGCCAGATGTACCCGGCGGCGGTCCGCAGCCCTGCGGGGACGCGCTCCCCGGACGGAGACGGGCCCCGGCGCGGCGACCCCGTCCGCGACCGGCGGGCCGACACCCGGGGACGGCGGCTGCCCAGCGGCACGGGCCGCCGGTCCGGCTCGGCGCCGTTCACTCCCACGGGGCGGTCTCCTCGGGCTCGGCCGGGTGTCCTCTCGGGCCACGATGACTCGTGGCGCGACGGTTCGCTCGGTGGTGCCGGCGGTTCCGGCCGTCCGGGCAGCGGGATGTCCGGCCCGTCCGGGTGTGGACGCGCGGCTCCTGGGCAGACGCGCAAGGATGGCGGTCATCCCCGGGAGGAGATCGGTCCTCCGTGTACAAGCGGTTGGATGTGGGGAGAATCGATGACGCAGGTGGGGAGAGAAGGAGGCAGCCATGAGAAGCCTCACGCGCCGCTACGCGGTGACGCTCCCCGGCCCGATCGGCGGGCACGCTCCGCTGTGCGTGGTCGTCGTGCACGAGACGCAGATCGTGGGGCCCGACGGCGGCATGGTCTGGGAGAGTGCGGACGGCGACCTGCGGGTGGAGATCACCGGTGAGGTGGCCACCGTCCTGGAGGCCCGCGGAACCGACAGCCGGCACCCGTGCCTGATGGCGGTGCCGCTGCCCTGAGCACGCGGCCGGGCCGCGTGCCGGAACGAGGGCGACGGAAGAGAGAGGGCGACGAGGGCGCAAGCCGTATCGGAGGGTCACCGCGCGCTGGCGGCCAGGGCCTCGCGCACGGTGATCAGGCAGGGGTCGCAGTACCGGTCCGGCCCGGCCGCACCGGTACCGTCCGCTGCGGGGACGACGCGCTGGGAGGGTTCCAGGAACCGCCCGCAGAGCGAGGACGTCGCGTCGTCCTTCGCCACCACGTGCCACACCACCGCGGGCGGGGACACCGCCGGGTCGTGCTCGGCCCACATCTCGTACACGGCGCTACCTCCGGATCGCAGGGGCTCGGTGACTCCATGCAAACCCGGGGTCTGCCGAACGGCCACCGGGCCAGACCCGGTGGGATGGTTGTGGTCCGGTGATGCTTGGACGCGTCCGGTCCGGTGATGGTCGGACGCGTCCGGTCCGGTGATGCTTGGACGCGTCCGGTCCGGTGATGGTCGGGCGCGTCCGGCCCGGAGACGGTCGGGCGCCTCGCCGAGTTCCTTCCGGTGAGAACCGGTCCGGCACCGGCACACGCCTGCCGGCACACGCCCGCCCGCCCGTGCTCGCTCGTACGCGCCCGCGGGCGCTCACCCGTGCTGTGTCGACGACCGCCGGATTCGGCCGCTGTTCAGCGGGGCGTGGTCCGGCCGATGATCCACGACCGCTCCCGGCGCCTACCGTCAGGGCCCACACCACTTCCGGGAGCGAACATGCACGACATCCAGGCGACCGAGCACGAGTGCGGCTGCCCGCGGACCGCCGACCTCGACGGGGAGGGGCCGGCCGCGGCCAGCCGGCGCCGGTTCCTGCGCGGGGCCGGGCTGGTGGGCGCCGGGGTCGGCACCGCCGGTCTCGGCCTGCTCGGTGCGGTGCCCGCGCCGGCGGCCGGGCCCGAACAGGTTGCCGGGGCCGACGGGAAGCCGAAGAAGGGCAAGGGGAAGGGCCGTTGGCAGCCCGACCCGGACGCCCGGCAGTTCACCGTCGTGGTCATGCCGGACACCCAGTACCTGTTCGACCAGGACCGGATCCACCCGGCGCCGCTGGAGGCCTCGGTCCGCTACGTGCTGGACGGCGGGGTCAACCGGGAGGACGGGACGGACGACAACATCGTCTTCCTGTCCCACCTCGGGGACGTCACCGAGAACGGGCTGGCCGTCGAATTCGCCGCCGTCACCAAGGTGTTCGGTCTGCTGGACGACGCGGGCGCGGCCTACGGCGTGCTCGCCGGCAACCACGACGTCCGCTCCTCGACAGACGACCAGCGCGGCAGCACCCCGTACCTGGAGACCTTCAGCAAGGCCAGGGCCGCCCGCACCGCCGGGTACCGCGGCTCCAGCCCGGACGGCTACAACACCTGCCACGTGTTCCGGGCGGCCGGCCGCGACTGGATGGTGCTCTCCCTGGACTGGCGGCTCTCCGACGCGGGCTTCGCCTGGGCGAACGGGGTGATCGCGGCCCACCCCGAGGTCCCGGTGATCCTGACCACCCACGACCTGGCGTACGCCGACGACAGCGGCCGCGCCGAGCTGTCGGACAACGGGAAGCGGCTTTGGGAGCGGCTGATCGACGGCAACGACCAGATCTTCCTGACCGTCAACGGGCACTACTGGCCGCCCGGGCGCACCGTGCTGGAGAACAGGGCCGGCCACGACGTGCACGTCCACATCACCAACTACCAGGACCGTTACTACGGCGGCGCGGCGATGATCCGGGCGTACCGCTTCGACCTCGACCGCGACACCGTCGACGTGTCGACCTTCTCGCCGTGGATCCAGCAGATCGCGGCCGAGGAACGCAACGCGCTGGCGGCCCAGCAGGTCGAGCTGACCTCGGACGTGGACCGCTTCTCGCTCGCGATCGACTTCGAGCGCCGGTTCGCCGGCTTCGCGCCCGTCCCGCAGCGCACGGCGCGCCGGGCGAGTGAGCTGCTGGTGCGCGACACGCTGGCCTACTGGCGGTTCGACGGCGGCGGCGGGGACGGCGCGGCCGTCTCCCCGCAGCAGGTCGTCAAGGATCTGAGCGGGCAGGGCAACGACCTGCTCTGGCAGGGCGCCCCGGGCACGCCGGAGGGCTCGCTCAGCTGGTCCGCCGAGCACCACCCGGACCAGCCGGGCCACGGCAGCCTGCTGTTCAGGGGCACCCGATCGCCGGTGCGCGGCGGCTACCTCCAGACCGTGTCCACCGCGCCGCTGAACCGGGAGACCTTCGAGCGCGGGTTCACCGTCGAGGCCTTCTTCAAGCTGCCCGCCGACTGGGACTCCGCACAGAGCCGCTGGTCCGCCCTGCTCAGCCGGTGGGGGACGAGTGGCGAGGCGGGCAGGAGCGGGCCCGGGACGGACGCCGACGAGCCGGTCGTCACGCTCAGCGTCTCCGAGGCGCCGGCCCTCCAGTGGTGCGTCTACCCGCTCAACCAGACCGGGGCGTCGACCTGTTGGGGCCACCAGCTGCCGCTGGACCGGTGGTGGCACGTCGCGGTGGTCAACGACGGGAAGCTCAGCCGGATGTACGTCGAGGGCTGCGAGGTGGCGCGCAACCCGGCGACGCCCGCGGTCGGGCTGACCACCCTGGGGCGGCCGTGGATGCTGGGCGGGTACGCGTACGCGGGGGTGCTGGACAAGGTCTTCCACGGGTACGTCGGGGACGTCCGGATCGTGCGGCGGGCGCTGCGCGTGGGGGAGTTCATGACCGCCTGACCGCGCCCCACCGCACTTTTCGACCTCCCGGAGCAACGGACACCGCCGGGCCCTGGCACGGGCCCGGCGGTGCCGCTTCGGCGCCGGCGAGCGGGGCCGTCAGCCGAGCAGGGTGGCCTCGACCCCGGCGAGCGGGGCCGTCAGCCGAGCAGGGTGGCCTCGACCCCGGCGAGCACCGCCGCCAGGCCCTGTTCGAAGCCCTCGTCGAAGTCCTGGAACATCACCCGGCCCGACTCGGCGGCCAGCGGGTGGGCGGCCAGGCGTTCGGCGCGGGCGTCCACGTCGTAGCCCTCGTCGCCGTCGAAGGGGTTGGGGCCCATCGCCTGCTCCTCGACGACGTAGCCGATGGTGTAGCTGTAGGCGGTGTGCCAGGCCCGGGTGGCGGCCGTCGGGGTGAAGCCGGCCTCGACCAGCAGGCGCAGCGAGGCGTCCAGGCCCGCCGCGTAGCTGGTGTCGGTGAACCTGGCCCCGCTGTAGACCTTGGCGCCGTCGCGGTAGCGCAGCAGCTCGGCGCGCAGGGTGCGCATCGTCCTCAGATAGCCCTCCCGCCAGTCGCCCGGGGTCGGGTCGGCGTCGGCCCGGGCGGCCGCGCCTGCCGCCGCCCGGGCCGTCATGCGGCGCATCATCTCGGTCGCCATCTCGTCGAGCAGCGCCTGCTTGTCCTTGAAGTGCCAGTACAGCGCGGGTGCCTTCACGTCGAGCCGGGCGGCGATGGCGCGCAGCGTCAGGCCGTCCAGGCCGGCCTCGTTCAGCAGGTTCAGCGCGGTGTCGACGACCTGGGCTCGGTCGAGCTTGGGGGTTCTCTGCGGGGTCACGGTTGACAGTTTAACGCCGTTAAGTGCAGGCTGTCGGCAACGGCTGCTTAACAACGTTAAGGAGGTTGCCGTGGCTTCTCGCGGCATGCACACGGACGTCCTGGTCGTCGGTGCCGGGCCCACCGGACTCGCCCTCGGGCTGGACCTCGCCCGGCACGGCGTCGCCGCGCTCGTGGTCGAGCGCGGCACGGAACTCTTCCCCGGCTCGCGCGGCAAGGGCATCCAGCCGCGCACGCTGGAGGTGCTCGACGACTTCGGCGTGCTCGACCGGGTCCGTGCGGTGGCGGGACAGTACCCGCCCACCCTGGCCTGGCGGGACGGCGAGCCCCAGGAGGAAGGCCGGATGTACGACGCGACCGAGCCCTCCGAGGCCGAGCCGTACACCGGGACGCTGATGCTGCCCCAGTGGCGCACCCAGCAGGTGCTGTACGGGCGGCTGCGCGAGCTGGGCGGCGAGGTCGCGTTCGGGCGGGAGCTGGTCGGCCTGGCGCAGGACGAGGAGGGCGTGACCGCCGAGTTCGCGGCGGGCGGCCCGGTCCGGGCGCGGTACGTCGTCGCGGCGGACGGAGGGCGCTCGACGGTGCGGCGGCTGCTCGGCATCGGGATGACCGGCGAGACCGTCGACCCGGACCCGATGCTCGTCGCGGACGTCCGGATCGACGGCCTCGGGCGCGAGCACTGGCACGTGTTCCGCTCCGAGGAGGGCCTGCTGGCGATCTGCCCGCTCGGCGGCACCGAGGACTTCCAACTGGTCGCCCAGTTCCCGGAGGGCACGGCCGTCGATCTCACGCTCGACGGACTGCGCAAGGCGGTCGCGGCCCGCTCCCACCTGACCGCCGAACAGGTCACCGAACTGCGCTGGATCTCCGAGTTCCGCCCGCGCGCGGCCCTCGCGGACAGCTTCCGCGCGGGCCGGGTGTTCCTCGCGGGCGACGCCGCGCACGTCCACTCGCCGGCCGGCGGACAGGGCCTGAACACCAGCGTCCAGGACGCCTACAACCTGGGCTGGAAGCTGGCCGCGGTGCTGGCCGGACGGGCGGGGCGGGACCTGCTCGACAGCTACGAGGAGGAGCGCCGCGCCAACGCGGCGGCGATGCTCGAGCTGTCCACCAGGGTCCACCGCGGCGAGCAGCGCCGCGGCCGGGCGACCCAGCAACTCGGCCTCGGCTACCGGGAGTCCGCGCTCTCGGTGGAGACCCGACCGGACCTCCCGGCGGACGCCCTGCGGGCCGGCGACCGCGCCCCGGACGGCCGCCGGGGCGGGATCCGGCTGTTCGACGCCTTCCGCGGACCGCACTGGACGCTGCTCGCCGTCGGCACGGACGCGCCGCTGCCCGCCGTCACCGTCCCGGTGGTCCGCATCCCGGCCTACGAGGCGTACGGCACCGGCGTGTTCCTGGTCCGGCCGGACGGCCACGTCGGCTGGGCCGGCGCGACGGCCGACGGCCTCGCGCAGTACGCGGGCCGGCAGGGGCTGCTCGCCCCCTGAACGGGTGCCTCGGTGTCCGTCGGCCGGCGGACGGGTGGCCGCCGCGACCGGAACGGTCGGGCCCGGCACATCCCGCGGCCCCGCGGCCCCGCGGCCCCGCGGTGAGCGGGCCGGCGGTCATGGCACGGGCCGCGCGCGGCGGTCGCTCAGTCCGGCGGCTCGTGCGGGTCCGGATCGTGGGCGGGCTCGGTGGTCTCGTACCCGGGGCCGTCCTGCGGCCCCTTCTCCACCTCGTGCGCGGGAGGCGGGGTGCCCTCGCCGGTCATCCGGGACTCGGGGGTCTCGACCTGGACCGGAGGGTCCCTGGGGACGGGTTCGTGCTGGTCGTTCATGGGATCCCGGGCTACCGGGCGGGGGGCTCGGCGGCGGTCTTCAGGTCGTGCAGCCAGCCTTCGAGGCCCCGGCGGAGGAGGTCGGTTGCGGCCGGGACGTTCGCGTCGACCTGGGGGCCGGTGTGGGTCTCCTCGGTGCGCACCAGGACCCCGCCGGGCACCTCGGTGAAGGTCCACACGTGCACGCCTTCGATCCGCAGCCCGGTCGCGACCGCCGGGCCGGTCCAGCGGATGCAGGAGCCGGCTCGCAGCTGCCGGACGGTGGAGGTGATCTCCAGGACGGGGTCGCTGGACGCCGGGTTCGGGGGCAGCGGGGTGGTCCAGTGGAACGCCGAACCCGGGCGCAGCGGGCCGCTGTCGAGGCGCTCGGCGCTCCGCACCGGGGCCTGCCAGTCGGGCCAGCGCTCCACGTCGGTCTGGAGCCGCCAGACGGTCCGCAGCGGCGCGTGGATCAGGGCCTCGGTCCGGTAGCGGACGCGGGCCTCGGGGTCGACGCCCGCCCCGCGGCAGGAGAGCGAGGACCCGGGCCGGGCGGCGGGGGCGGCCCCGGCCGGCGTGGCGGCGGCGAGCAGGCCGAGGGCGAGCGGGACGGCCAGGAGGGCGCTGCGGATGCCGGTGCCGCGGGTGGCCCCGCTACGGGTGGCGGGCATGGAACTCCCCATTCACTGGTCGGCCGTCGGGCGGCCACGGTCGCCGCGAGCTAGATGCTCACGCCTTCGTTATAAGTTGTAACTCCCCGAAGCCTGAGGGGTCAACAGGTTGCGTGATACCTTCTAACGGAAGCGTGAATATGTAGTCGGCCGACTCGGGGAGCGGGGCGAACCATGGCGAGGACGGGCGCGGACACCCCGCGCGAGCGCTACCGGGCCCAGGTGCGCGAGGAGATCAAGGCGCACGCCTGGGAGCAGATCGCCACGGCCGGCGCCTCGGCGCTCTCCGTCAACGCGATCGCCAGGCGGATGGGGCTGAGCGGCCCCGCGCTCTACCGCTACTTCGCCGGCCGCGACGAGCTGATCGCCGAACTCGTCCGGGACGCCTACCGCAGCCTCGCCGACACCCTCCGCGCGGCCGCCGCCGAGGGCGCCGGTCTGGCCGGGCTCGCCCGCACCCTGCGCGCGTGGGCGCTGGCCGACCCCCAGCGGTACTTCCTGATCTACGGCACCCCCGTGCCCGGCTACCGGGCGCCCGAGGACACCACCGCCATCGCCGACGAGGTGATGCGGACCCTGGTCGACGCCTGCGCGGCGCTCGCCCCGGCCGGGCCGGCGACCCCGGAGGCGCCGTTCGCCACCCATCTGCTGGGCCACCGGGACTGGGCGGGCGAGCAGTCGGCCCCGCCCGAGGTGCTCCACCGCTTCCTGGCCTTCTGGACCCGTCTGCACGGCGTGCTGTCGCTGGAGCTCGCCGGGCACTTCACCGGCATGGGCTTCCGGCCCGAGCTGCTCTTCGAAGCCGAGCTGGAGAGCCTGCTGGCACCGCGCTTCTGACCGGGCGCCGCCGACGACCGCCGGCATCACCGTGCGCAGTGGCCGCCGTGGTGTCAGGCCTGCCCGGGGTGGGGCTGCGGAAGCGGCGGCGGACCGGAGTCGGGGAACGGCTCGGGCGGCGGGAACGGGGGGATCGGGGGCGGTGCGGGATCGGGCCCGTCCGGTCCCGGTGCGGGGTCGGGGCGCGGAATCGGCCGGGTGTCCGGATCCGGGGGCATCGGGACGGTCATCGGGGCACCTCCTCGGGTGGCGAACTCCGCTCGGCGGCCGAGCGTGCGGGCCGGCCGACGCCTGTTCCTCGTGCGGCGGCCTTCGGTGCCGTGCTGCCCGGCCTCGTCGTCCGGCCGGTCACGGGGCGGACCCCGGGAGCTCCTTCGGGCGCGCTGTCGGAGTGCTCGCACCGCCGCGTGTACCCGCGGGCGCCGCCGCGAATCCGCCGGTCGGGGGCGTCGCGCGGCCCGCCCGGGAGCACTGCCGGCCGGCCGGCTCCCGCCCCCGAGGTCGGCACGCGCGGGGCGATGGGGCGTGTACGGCGGGTCGTGCTCCGGTTCGGACGGGTGTGCCGGGTGTGGCGCGTTCGCCGCAGCGTCACTCCGGGTAGTTGAACGCCTGCACGTTGTTGACGGAGGGGGTGGGGTCAGGGAGTCGCGATGACGGAACACGAGCAGCTCGGCGCGCCCGCCGGCCCGGAAGGGCGGCCCACCCGGCCCGAACGGGTGCCGCCCCAGGCGCCCCCGCCCGGGCGGCCCCGGCCGAGCGCCCGGCCCGGACCGGACGGCGACGGCACCGCGGCCCCCTGGCCCGACATGATGCTGCCGCTGCTGCGCACCCCGACGGCCGACCGGCAGCCCGCGTCGGAGGTGGTCGGCGCGGAGCCTCCGGCAGGCGTCGAGCCGGCGCAGGTGCTGGAGCTCGCCCTGCTGGTCGGCGAGCTGCTGCTGGCCAGCGGTGAGGCCGCGGAGGACGTCGAGGCCGCCATGCTCGCGGTCGCGCACGCCTACCGGCTCCATCCGTGCGATCCGCAGGTCACCTTCACCCGGGTGGCGATCTCGTACCAGCCCGGCCCGGCGGAGCCCTCGCTGACGGCGGAGTGCTCGGTCCGCCGCCCGGCCGTCGACTACGCGCGGCTGGCCGCCGTGTTCCGGCTGGTCATCGAGATAACCGTGCGCGGGATGGCCGTCCCCGAGGCCCACGACCGGCTGGTGGCGGCCCGCCGGCACAGCCGCCGCTACTCCGGCCGGCTGTTCGTGCTCTGCTGCGGGGGGATGGCCGGGGCCGCCACGCTGCTGATCGGCGGCCGGGCCGACGCCCGGGCCTGGCTGGTGTTCGCCAGCGCCGTCGTCGCCGCGCTGACGGGCGAGCGGCTCTCGGCGCTGGTGGCGCGCCACGACCTCCCGGCCTTCTACCAGTTCGTGGTGGCGGCGGTGCCGGCGGCCGTGATCGGCATCCTGCTGTCGTTCAACGGGCTGCACCTGCGCGGATCGGTGGTGATCACCGGAGGGCTGTACGCGGTGCTGCCGGGGTGGCCCATGGTGGCGGCGGCCCAGGACGGCCTGGCGGGCTTCTACCTCACCGCGGCCGCCCGGCTGCTCGAAGCGCTGTACCTGATGGCCGGCGTGGTGATCGGGGTGATGACGGTCCTCTACGTCGGCGTCAACAACGGCGCCGATCTCGCCGCCCAGGACGTCCCGCCCGGGGCGGTGAACCCCCCGCTGCAGCTCGCCGCCGCGGTGCTGCTGACCCTGGCGTTCGCGGTGCTGCTGAACACCGAGCCGGGCACGCTGCCGGCGGTCCTGCTGAACAGCGCGGCCGGTTGGACCACGTACGGGGTGCTGGTGAACGCGGGCGGCGAGCCGATCCTGGCCACCGGCCTGGCGGCGGGGCTGGTGGGGCTGTCCGGTCAGCTCATGGCGCGTTGCCGGGGCAGCTCGGCGCTGCCGCACATCACCGCCGCGCTGGGGCCGCTGCTGCCCGGATCGGTGCTGTACTTCGGGATGCTCGCCTTCGTGCGGGGCGAGCCCGAGGTCGGACTGAGCGGCATCGGGCGGGCCGGCGCGATGGCCATGGCCCTCGCCATCGGCGTCAACCTGGGCCGCGAGCTGGCCCGGCTCTTCCTGCCCGCGCCCCGGGTGGCCGCACCGCGCCGCCGCCGGCGCGGCCGCCACCGGCGCTGACGGGGGAGCGGCGGACCGGGTTTGCCCCGGCGGCGGCGCGGTACACGCGCGGGGTGTGGAGAACGGGCCGGACAAGGCCGGTCCCGCTTTCCCGGGGAGGTCCCGACGGGTACGAGCCGGCGAGGCCGCCCCGTCGAACAACCACCCGTCAACCCTGGAGATCCTCGTGATAGTCCTCGGTGTCATCCTGCTCGTCATCGGTTTCGTCACCGGCATCTCGTTCCTGTGGACCATCGGCTTCGTGCTGGTCGCCATCGGTCTGGTCCTGTGGGTCGCCGGAGTTCTCGGGCACGCCGTCGGCGGCCGCCGCCACTACTACTGACACGCGCCTGACCGCTGTTCAGCGCCGTGCGCCGGCCGTTCGACCCACGTTGGCCGCCCCGCTCAGGGGCGGTCCTCGTGCAGTCCGCAGAGCCAGGCCAGTGCCCGGTGGACCCCGAGCACGTAGCCGTGGTCCGACCCCTGGGCACGGACCCGGTGGAGCTGGACGGCGGCGGCCTGGCACTCGGCCAGCAGCTGGGCGTGGCACGGACCGGTGGCGCCGGCCGTGGCGGCGGCGGTGACCGGGGCCGCGACCTGGGCGCCGGCGGCCCACCGGTAGGCGCCGAGCACGCCGTGCTCGAAGCCGCCCCAGGGCCGCGGGCGCCGGTTGACCTTGTCGATCGCGGCGAACACCTCGTCCAGCGGGCGCACTCCCACGGCCGGGACGGTCTCGTCACTGGTCATGTCCGCAACCTACGTCCGCCCGTGACCGCCCGCCCCCGGGGGCGACGGCGGGTACGGCGCCGCCGCCCCGCGCCACCCGAGCGGCCCAGGCCGCCGAGCAGCCCACCGTGCCCGGCCCAGCCCGGCCCGGCCGCGGGACCGGGACGGGTAGGCTGACCAGGACGTGTCCGGTCGGAGAGGTGACCGGGCCGGAGGAACGGTGCGGGCCGGCGGCCCGCCGGTGGAGACCCCTGATGACTCGTCGTTTTGACTGCTCGAACCCGTCCGAGCGCGCAGCCGGGCTGCGCGAGGCCGTGGCGGCGGTGCGCCGCGGTGAGCTGGTCGTGCTTCCCACGGACACCGTGTACGGCGTGGGCGCCGACGCCTTCTCGCCGGAGGCGGTCGACCGCCTGCTGCGGGCCAAGGGCCGGGGCCGGAACATGCCCTCGCCGGTACTGGTCGGCTCCCCCGAGGCGCTGGACGGGCTGGTCGAGGTGACGGAGCGCGCGCGACAGCTGGTCAAGGAGTTCTGGCCGGGCGGGCTGACGGTGGTCGCCCGCCACCTGGCGTCGGTCGAGCTGGACCTCGGCGAGACCAACGGGACGGTCGCGGTGCGGATGCCCGCGCACCCGGTCGCCATCGAACTGCTCAATGCCACCGGGCCGTTGGCCGTCTCCAGCGCGAACCTGACCGGATACGAGTCGCCGCAGGACTGCGACGCCGCCCAGGGCATGCTCGGCGACTCGGTGGCCGTCTACCTCGACGGGGGCCCGACCGCGGCCGCCGTGCCCTCCTCGATCGTGGACGTCACCGGCGAGGTGCCGGTCCTGCTGCGGGCGGGCGCGATCGGCGCCGAGCGCCTGCGCGAGGTGGTCCCCGACCTGCGGGAGCGCTGAGCCGACAGCCCCCGGACGGAGCGCCACCCGGTCGCAGGGCCGTACCGCGTGGCGCCCCGGCGGCCGGGGCCGCCGCCGCTAGGGTCGGCGATGGCGTGCGAGGGCGGGCCCTCCGCCGGGCCGGGGAGGGGAGCGGCGCCGCGACCGGGGGCGTCACCGGCTCCGCTGCGGAGGTTCCATGAACGCTTCGTCCACCGCGCCGCCCCGGGCGCAGGATCGCACCGGGGCACGCGTCCGGCAGGGCAGCACGCTGCTGCGCTGGCTGTTCACCACGGACCACAAGGTCATCGGGAACCTCTACCTGGTGACGGCCTTCGGCTTCTTCCTGGTAGCGGGCGCGCTCGCGCTGCTGATGCGGGCGCAGCTGATGGGGCCGGACACCGGGCTGCTGTCGAACGAGCAGTACAACCAGCTGTTCACCATGCACGGCACGATCATGCTGCTGCTGTTCGCCACCCCGACCTTCGCCGGGTTCGCCAACGCGATCATGCCCCTGCAGATCGGCTCGCCGGACGTCGCCTTCCCCCGGCTGAACGCCTTCACCTACTGGGCCTTCCTGCTGGGCGGGCTGATGGTGCTGAGCGGCTTCCTCACCACCCAGGGCGCGCCCTCGTTCGGCTGGTTCGCGTACGCGCCGCTGAACGGGCCGGTGTACTCGCCCGGGGCGGGCGGGGACCTGTGGGCGCTCGGCCTGGTGGTGGCCGGCCTCGGCACCATCCTGGGATCGGTCAACTTCATCACCACCATCACCTGCCTGCGGGCGCCGGGCATGACGCTGTTCCGGATGCCGATCTTCACCTGGAACGTGCTGTTCACCTCCGTCATGGTGCTGCTGGCCTTCCCGGTGCTGACCGCCGCGCTGCTCTGCCTGGAGGCGGACCGCAAGTTCGGTGCGCACGCCTTCGACGCGGCCGACGGCGGGGCCCTGCTGTGGCAGCACCTGTTCTGGTTCTTCGGCCATCCGGAGGTCTACATCGTCGCGATCCCGTTCTTCGGCATCGTCAGCGAGATCATCCCGGTGTTCAGCCGCAAGCCGCTGTTCGGCTACTACGGGATGATCGGGGCGACCATCGCCATCACCGCGCTGTCCATGTCGGTGTGGGCGCACCACATGTTCGCCACCGGCCAGGTGCTGCTGCCGTTCTTCTCGATGATGTCCTTCCTGATCGCGGTGCCCACCGGGGTGAAGTTCTTCAACTGGGTCGGGACGATGTGGAACGGTTCGCTGTCCTTCGAGACCCCGATGCTCTGGTCGATCGGCTTCATGGTGACCTTCCTGTTCGGCGGGCTGAGCGGGGTGCTGCTGGCCGCGCCGCCGATCGACTTCCACGTCACCGACAGCTACTTCGTGGTGGCGCACCTGCACTACGTGCTGTTCGGCACGGTCGTCTTCGCCACCTTCGGAGGCTTCTACTTCTGGTGGCCGAAGCTCACCGGGAAGATGCTCGACGAGAAGCTGGGCAAGGTCCACTTCTGGATCCTGTTCGTGGGCTTCCAGACCACCTTCCTGGTGATGCACTGGCTGGGCGCCCAGGGGATGCCACGCCGCTACGCGACCTACCTGCCGGTGGACGACTTCACCGCCCTGAACGTGTGCGCCTCGATCGGCTCGTTCCTGCTCGGCGTCTCCAACCTGCCGTTCTTCTACAACGTCTGGAGGACCACCAGGTACGGCGAGAAGGTCGCCGAGGACGACCCGTGGGGCTGGGGCCGGTCGCTGGAGTGGGCGACGTCCAGTCCGCCGCCGTCGCACAACTTCCACGCGCTGCCCCGGATCCGCTCCGAGTCGCCGGCCTTCGACCTGCACCATCCGGAGGTGCCGCCGGAGGAGTCGTCGGGCGGTGGCCCCGGTGTCCCGCGGGGCCGCACCGGGGAGCGGGGGAGCGGGCGGTGAAGGCGGAGGGGTGGCTGTTCGCCGTCATGACGGTGTTCTTCGCGGTGACCGGGCTGGTCTACGGCTTCTGGGCCCAGGAACCCGCCGGGAAGGCGATCCTGACGGTGGCGTTCCTGATGTCCGGCCTGGTCGCGCTGTTCTGGTTCGTCCAGCACCAGCGGCTGGGCGGCGGCCGGGCGCAGGACCGCAAGGAGGCCGAGATCGCGGAGGCCGCCGGGCCGGTGGGGTTCTTCCCCGCCCGCAGCGGCTACCCCGTCCTCGCGGCGGTCGGCGTGACGGTCTTCGCCCTGGGCCTGGTCTTCGCCCGGTGGCTGATCGTGGTCGGCGCCCTGGTGCTCGCCCTCGCCGTCGCCGGCTTCATCTTCCAGTACCGCGACCACGGCGCGGGCTGAGCCGGCGCAGCAACCGCCGGAGCGGGCCGCCCCGGGCGGGTTCGGGCGCCCGGACGACAGGGGCGACGGGGTGGGCCGGGGCGGCGAGGACGGCCACCATCTGCTCCGACTCCCGCTCGGTGGAAGGGAGTTCGACCCGGTCGCGGTGGAACCAGGAGCTCGCCGCGGCCCGCACCCGCTCGTGCCGCGCCGCCCCCTCGGGGGCCGTGACCGGCTCCGCCGCGGAGCGGGCCAGCAGCACGTACCGCTCGGCCTCCGGCACCGGGCGCTGGTGGCCGGAGAAGCCGCCGTCCAACGACTGGTCGATCCGGCCGGTCTCGTCGCCGTCCAGCAGCCGGTCGCGGTCCCGGGCCTGCAGGGCCAGGCAGAGGCGACGGGTGAGCACGAAGACCACCGGCGGCAGCACGATCAGCGCCGTCCGCAGCACCACGGTCAGCGCGTTGACGGAGACTCCGAAGGCGTACGCGATCACGTCGTTGCCGCCGGCGATCAGCAGCACCGCGTAGACGGTGACCCCGGCGGTGCCCAGCCCGGTGCGGGTGGGCCGGTTGCGCGGGCGGTCGCACAGGTGGTGCTCGCCGGTGTCGGGATCGAGCCACCGCTCGACGAAGGGGTAGGCGTACAGCGCCGCGAACAGCAGGCCGGGTACCACCAGGGCGGGCAGCAGCACGTTCCACGACACGGTGTGCCCGAGCACCCTGGTCTCCGCGGCCGGCATCAGCCGCAGCGCCCCCTCGATGAAGCCGATGTACCAGTCCGGCTGCGCGCCCGTCGCGACCACGTCGGGGCGGTAGGATCCGTACCGCCAGATCGGGTTGACCTCGGCGAGGAACGCCGACAGCGCCATCACGCCGCCCACCGCGAACATCAGGCCCACCGTGCGGGTGAGGAACTGGGGGAAGAACGGCATCCCCACCACGTTGCGGTTGGTGCGGCCGGGGGCGGCCCAGTGGGTGTGCTTCAGCACCACCACCAGCGTCAGGTGCGCGCCGACCAGGGCCAGCAGCAGGCCGGGGACCAGCAGGACGTGCAGGGTGAACAGCCGGGGGATGATCTCGTGGCCGGGGAATTCGCCGCCGAAGGCGAACAGGGTGAGGTAGCTGCCGACCAGCGGCACCGAGAGCAGGACGCCCTCGGCGATCCGCAGGCCGGTGCCGGAGAGGGTGTCGTCCGGCAGGGAGTAGCCGGAGAACCCCTCCAGCAGCGCGAGGTTGAACAGCGTCACCCCGATCACCCAGTTGAGCTCGCGCGGGCGGCGGAACGCCCCGGTGAAGAACACCCGCAGCAGGTGCACGCCGATCGCGGAGACGAACAACAGCGCCGACCAGTGGTGAATCTGACGGATCATCAGTCCACCCCGAACCTCGAAGCTGATGTCCAGGGTGGACGCGTACGCCTCGGACACCCGTACGCCGCCGAGCGGCAGGTAGGCCCCCTGGTAGACGACCTCGTTCATGCTCGGCCGGAAGAAGAGCGTCAGGTAGACGCCGGTCAGCAGCAGCACCACGAAGCTGTACAGCGCGAGTTCGCCGAGCAGGAAGGACCAGTGGTCCGGGAAGACCTTGCGCAGCAGCTCCCGGCCTCCCTCCATGACCGGCAGCCGTGCGTCCAGGCGGGTCGCGACGCGCTCGCCGGCGGACGGCTCGCGCCCGTTCGAAGCCCTGGTTTCGTCCACGGCAGGAACCTAGTGGGCCTCATGGCGCGCAGGGCGGCCGAGCACCTCGGTTGCCGCGGCGGGCGCCGGCAGAGCACTCCAACGGCGGAACGGGCGCGGAGCCGTGGTACCCCTGGTGCGAGCGTGCGGGCCTCCGGTGAAGGGGGTGGCGCGGAGCGGTCGCCGGGGGCATCATCGCGGGATGGCGAAGATCAGGATCCGGCGGGGGCGCCTCGGCATCGCGGCACTGGCGGCACTCGCCGTGCTGGCGGCGGGGTGCGGGACGAAGCACGTGGACACCGTCGAGGACACGGCCGGCGCCACGCCGACGACGGCCGCGACCACGGCGCAGGGCAGGCCGGTCGACTTCCCCTGCCCCGGCGAGACCCCCACCCCGACACCCACCCGCCCGGTGAGCCCCACCGCCGCGCCCGTACTGCCGCCCGACCACTACGCCGAGAACCACGGCTTCAAGGTGCCCCTCCCGCTGCACGGCCAGAGCCGCTGCGACGGACTGGCGGCCGTGCGGCGCGTCAAGGAGGCACTCGAACCGCTGCGCATGGGCAACGACTACACCCCGGAGAGCACCCGCGTCCGGCTCACCGGCCTCGGCTACCCGGCGGACAAGGTGCAGGTGCAGGGGATCGGGCGGACCACGGTCGGCTTCACCATCGAGGCCACTGGGATCTGCCTCACCGGGACGATGATTCCCGACTCCACCAGGGCCGAGGCCTTCGGCGGCTACCCGGACGGCCGCGGTTGCGAGGAGCCCCGGGGCGGCCACTGACGCCCGACGCCCGGGCGGTGCCGGGCGGTTCACGAGGAGGTCGTCGCGGCGAACCGCGGGGGAGGGAGGGCATGGGTGCCATGGTGCGACCGAGGAACGTCGTCGACCGCGGGGCCTTCGCGCTGCGGCGCTGGCGGGGACAACGGGACTTCGCGGCGGCCTTCGCCCTGATCGAGGAGTCCTTGGCGCACCTGCGTCCCTGGGAGCCGTGGGTGGCCCGGCACGACGAGGAGCACACCCGCGCCCTGCTCACCCGCTGCGACACCTGGTGGGCGAGCGGCGAGGTGTACACCTATGCGATCGCCGAGGACGGCGTTCCGGTCGGCATGTGCCAGGCCGTCCGTGCGGACGAGCCCGGCGGCCGCCGCATCGGCTACTGGCTGCACCCGGCCGCCACCGGCCGGGGCCTCGCCACCCGGGCGGTGGCGGCACTGGCCGAGGAGATGTTCACACTGCCGGACGTGGCGCACCTGGAGATCGTGCACGACCTGGCCAACACGGCCAGCGCCGCCGTCGCGCGCCGCCTGGGCTTCACTGAACTCCGCCGGGAGCCCGCCGCCTTGCCGCTCGCCCCGGCCGGCAGCGGGACCGCCGTGGTCCGGCGGCTGGACCGGCCGCAATACCCCGTCGCCCTCCCGCCCGTCCACGATGACAATGATCCGGTGAACGACACCCTCGCCGCGCCGCCGCCCGTCGTCCTCGGCATCGACGACCTCCGAACGCTCCCCAGGGCCACGCGGATCGCCCGCACCAGCCGCGAAGGCGTCCAGCTCCTGGAGGAGTACCGCGACGGCTTCATCGACGAGCTGTGGCTCGACCACGATCTCGGGGGCGACGACACCATCATGCCGGTGGTCACCCTCCTGGAAGAAGCCGCCTTCCACGGACGGCCGTTCCGGATCGGAGCGGTGTTCGTGCACAGCGCCAATCCCACCGGAGCCGAAACCGTCGTCCGGTCACTCGCGCACTGGAACTACCGCGTCCGGCGGGCGACGGCCCGGTAGACCGACCGACTCGGCCGGCGAAGCGCCTAGCCGAAGCGGGAGGACCGCCGCAATGACGAGCTCCCACAAGTGGAGGCCCGATCTTCCGTGACGGCATGGCAAGGGTGGCGCCCGCCGACGCGGATAGGCTCCGGACGACCGACACCTTGATCACGATCTCCGGATCGGAGAGGCGCCACCGCGTGAGCATCCAGCAGATCACCCCCAAGCAGCGGGGCTACCTGATCGTCAACTCCCACCCGGCCGGCAGCGAAGCCACCGTCGACCGCCAGTGGCAGCGCATCGAGCCCGCGACGCCGGCCGACCGGGCCCCGGTCGCCCTGGTCCTCGGCGCCAGCGCCGGATACGGCCAGGCGCTCCTGCTCGCCGGGCTGCGCCGCCAGGGCATCCGTGGCATCGGTGTCGGCTACGAGGCCGACGCCACCGAGCGGCGCACCGCCACCGCCGGCTGGTACCGCACCGCCGCGACCTCGGCCCTGGTCGAGCGGAGCGGGGGAGACTTCACCTTCGTCAACGCCGACGCCTACGCGGACGCCACGCGCGCCGAGGTGCTCAAGCTCCTCGCCGAGCGCTACGGCCCGGTCGACTACCTCGTCTACTCGCTCGCCTCGCCCCGGCGCACCGACCCGGCCACCGGCGAGGTCCACCACTCGGTGATCAAGCCCCTCGGCGTGCCGTACACCTCGCCGTCCCTGCTCTTCGACGGCGGCGCCCCGCAGATCGGCACCGTCGACCTCACCCCGGCCGACGAGGCCGAGCGGGCGGCGACCGTCAAGGTGATGGGCGGCGAGGACTGGCGGCTGTGGGTGCGGGCGCTGGCCGACGAGGACCTGCTCGCCCCCGGCTTCACCACGGTGGCCCTCTCCTACGTCGGCTCCGAGATCACCGCGCCGGTCTACCGGCAGGGCACGATCGGCGCCGCCAAGGAGCACCTGGAAGCCACCGCCCGTCAGTTGCAGACCGAACTGCTCGCCGACCGCGGTCGGGCGTTCACCGTCGTCGCCGGCGCGGCCGTCACCCAGGCGTCCACCGCCATCCCCTCCATCGCCCTCTACACCTCGCTGCTGCGGATCGCCCTCGGCGAGGACGGCTGGCGCACCACCGACGAGCAGGCCGTGGACCTGTGGGAGCAGCTGACCGGCGCCAAGGAGCTCACCCTGGACGAGCAGGGCCGCATCCGCCTGGACGGCTGGGAGCTCGACCCCGCCGTGCAGGACCGGGTGCGGGAGCTGTGGGCCGATCCGGCGGGCGCGCTGGCCGCCGAGTCGGCCGGTGCCGCCTGGTTCTACAACCAGTTCCGGCAGCTGTACGGCTGGGACGTTCCCGGCGTCGACTACACCGCCGGGGTCGAGACCTCGGTGCCCTGGCCCGGGCAGCGGCAGCGCGGTCGGGCTCGGCCCTGGTGCGGCGGTCGGCCGCGAGGTGGAGCGGGAGGCGCGGACCGGCGGACGCCGCCCGTCAGCCCACCGCGGCTCCGGACGGCTGCCGCCGGTTGCGAGCGCGCCCCAGCAGCAGCACGACGAGGACGGCCAGCAGGGCCGCGGCCAGCGCGTACACCGGCAGCCAGAGCGTGGTGGTGGCGGACAGGCAGTCGGCGACGGCGTGCCGGGCCTGCTGTTCCTGTGCGGTGGCGAGGGCGGCGCCGTCCCGGGCGGCCAGGTCGCCGAGGGTGGCCTGCGCCTGCAGCCGCGCGTAGTCGCCCAGGTGGGGGCAGTCCTCGCGGGTGCCGGGCATCGGGAAGAGCCAGGACCAGCGCTGCATCGCCGGGGCCAGGGCGAGGGCCACGGTCAGTCCGATGACCAGCGCGTAGGCGGCCAGGCTCCGGGCGTAGCCGGCCCCCGCGTCCGTCGCACGCGTCGGCGGGCGGGTGGAGGAGAGGACCACCGCGAGGAGGGTCAGCCCGATGTAGGTGGAGAACCACTGCCACGAGCCGGTGGAGAGCGAGAACGCGAGCACGGCGGCCAGCGCGGTGCCCAGGACCCCGGCCCGGGGGCTCACCGCGGGGATCGGAGCGGGCCCCCGGGCGGCTCGTCGGCTGCGGTCGTCCATGTGCTTGCTCCCCTGGCCGGGTGTGGGCCACCAGTTTCCGGGCGCGGCCGTTCCGGTGGCCCCGCACCATGCCGGTCCGCCCGCCGCCTCGCCCGGTTGGCGGGCGGCAGCGGCCGGCGGACCGTACCCGGTGGGCCGGCGGCCTGCCCGGTTGGCGGGCGACCGTGCCCGGCCCGGGGCCTCAGGCCGGTTCGGGCGGCCACGGGCCGTGCGCCGCCACCTGGGCGCGCAGCCCGCGCAGCGCCCGGGCGGCGGCGATCCCGACCGCGCCGGTGACCAGGCCGTCCCGGACGCAGACGGCGGCGAAGCGGTGCTCCTCGAGGCTGCCGTCGACGACCTCGAACCGTTCGGCGTCCCCGGGCCGGCCGAACACCTGCACCCGCAGCCCGTACTGATCGGTCCACAGGTACGGGACCGGCCGGTAGGCCTGCCGGGCGCCGTCCGGGCCGGCCAGCAGGTTCCGGGCCGCGTGCACGGCTTGCTCGGTGGCGTTGGTGCGCTGTTCGAGACGCCGGTGGCGGCCGGTGCGCGGGTCGGGCCAGGAGGCGGCGTCCCCGGCCGCCCAGACGCCGGGGCCGGCGGTGCAGTACTCGTCGCAGACCACGCCGTCGTCCAGCGGGACGCCGCTGCCGGCCAGCCACTCGGTGGCGGGCTCGGAGCCGACGGCCATCAGCACGGCGTCGGCGGCCAGTTCGGTGCCGTCGGCGAGCCGCACGCCCCGGGCCCGGCCGTGGCGCTCCAACAGTCCGGTGGCCACGCCCCGGTGGAGCCGCACCCCGTGCTCGCGGTGCAGGCCGGCCAGCAGCGCGGCCGTCTCGGCGCCCAGGACGGCGGACAGCGGCGTGGCGGTGGAGGTCAGCCAGGTCACCTCGGCGCCGAGCTCGACGGCGGTGGCCGCCGCCTCGGCCCCGAGAAGTCCGCCGCCGACCACCAACAGCCGTGCGCCCGGCCGCAGTTCCTCACGCAGGGCGAGGGCGTCGGCGAGGGTGCGCAGCACGTGCGCCCCGGGCCGGGGTGTGTCGGCGCCGGGGAGCCGGCGCGGGCGGACCCCGGTGGCCACGACGACGGCGTCGCAGCGCACCCGCCGGCCGTCGGAGAGCCGCACGGTGCGCTCGCCGCGGTCCAGCCGCTCGGCCCGGACGCCCAGGCGCAGGTCGAGCCGGAGCTCGTCCAGCGCCTCGGGGCCGCGCAGGGCCAGGCGGTCGGGCTGCCACTGCCCGCCGAGCACGTGCTTGGACAGCGGCGGCCGGTCGTACGGCGGCTCCGGTTCGGCCCCGATCAGGGTGAGGCGGCCGTCGTAGCCGGATCTGCGCAGCGCCTCGGCGGCGTGCAGTCCGGCCGCGCCGGCGCCGACCACCGCGATCTCCCGCGGTGCGGTCACACCTGCTCCAGCTGGATCGCCGCGGCCGGGCAGACGGCGGCGGCGTCCTGGACGGCCTGGTGAAGCTCGGCGGGCGGTTCGGCGTCGAGCAGGACGACGATGCCGTCCTCGTCGCGCTGGTCGAAGACGTCGGGGGCGGCGAGCACGCAGTGCCCGGCGCCGCAGCACTTCTCCTGGTCGATCCGGACGAGCATGGTCTTCCTTTCGGAACGGGTGCCCGGAGGCTGTGAACTCCGGTGCGGAATCAGGTGGGTTGACGGTGTCGAGGCGTTGTGGCGGCTCCGGGGGAGCCGGGGTCACCAGGCGATCGGCAGCGTGTGGACGCCGTAGACGAGCATCTCGTGGCGGAAGCTGATCTCCTCGAACGGGACGGCCAGGCGCAGTCGGGGCAGTCGCCGCAGGACGCTGGTGAGGGCGATCTGCAACTCCAGCCGGGCCAGCGGCTGTCCCAGGCACTGGTGGCTGCCGAAGCCGAAGGCCAGGTGGCGGCGCGCGTCGCGGGTCAGGTCGAGCTCGTCGCCGTCCGGGAACTCCCGCTCGTCCCGGTTGGCGGTGTTGACCATGCAGATGACGCCCTCGCCCGCCGCGATCCGTACGCCGCCCAGGTCGATGTCCGCGGTGGCGATCCTGGCCAGGCCGGAGTGCACGATGGTGAGGTAGCGCAGCAGCTCCTCGATGGCGCCGGGCACGGACTCGGGGTGCTCGCGCAGGTGGTCGAGCTGGTCGGGGTTGCGCAGCAGGGCGAGCACGGAGAGCGCGGTCATGTTCGCCGTGGTCTCGTGTCCGGCCACCAGCAGCAGCCGGCCCATGTCGCCGATCTCCTCGGTGCTCAGCTCGCCGCGCTCCACCAGGCGGCTGAGGATGCCGTCGTCGGGGCGGGTGCGCTTGCTCTCGGTGAGCTCGATCAGGTAGTCGGCCAGCTTGGTCTGGGCGTCGGTGACCTCCTCGGCGGTGGAGTCGCGGCGCAGCAGGACGCGGCTGCACTCCTGGAAGAAGTCGTGGTCCTGGTAGGGGACGCCGAGCAGCAGGCAGATGACCAGCGACGGCAGCGGCAGCGCGAACTCGCGGACGAGGTCGGCCTCGGAGCGTCCGTCGGTCATCCGGTCCAGCAGGTCGTCGGCGATCCGCTGGACCTCGGGGCGCAGTGCCTCGACCTTCTTGATCATGAATTCGCCGGTCAGCATCCGGCGGAAGTGCGAGTGCTCGGGTTCGTCCATCCGGATGATGGTGGGCCGGCCGGTGTTCAGCTGCCGGGCGCCGGCGCTGACGAACGGGAAGCCGGGCCGGGTGGAGTCGGAGCTGAACCGGGCGTCGGCGAGGGCCGCCTTGATGTCCTCGTGGCGGGTGATCAGCCAGGGGGTGGAGCCGTCCCACAGGGAGACGCGGCTGATCGGCTCCTCCTGACGGGCCTGCCCGTAGGCGGGCGGCGGGGCGAACGGGCAGGTGCCGCGGGCGGCGGGGTGGGTGAACCGCGGGGTCTTCTCGGCGGTGGCCATCGGTGAATCCCCTTCCGGGAGTTGAGTCCGGCCATGGCGGAAGCGGCCATAATTACGTGCCCAAAGCAACTAACTCACCGTCACGTTAACTCGCGTTCCGTGGTGACGAAAGGGCGCACCGGGAGTCGGCCGAATCTGTCCGAAATCCGGTCGCGGCTCCCAGGCCCGGCCGCCGCCCGAACCGGATCGCTACAGTTCCTCCATGTCGGACGAAGAAGACGCCGAAGACGATCGGACCACCGCCTCCGCGCCGCACAGCCCGGACGGCCTGGACGGTCTGGAGGACGTACTGGCCACGCTGGCCTACCTGTTGACGCGCTCTCAGGAACACGAGCGGCGCACCGCCCGGGCCGGCATCACCGCCGCCCGCTCGGACGTCTACCTGCTGCGCGCGCTCGCCGAGGGCGCCGGCGCCAGCCGGGTGAGTGATCTGGCCGACCGCCTGATGGTCAAACCCTCCCACGTCACCCGCCAGATCGACCGCCTCCAGGGCCAGCGACTGGTCGAACGCAGCCAGGACGCACAGGACCGGCGGGCCCGCCAGGTGGCCATCACCGCCGACGGGCGCGAGCTGCTGGACCGTCTGAAACAGGCCAACATCATCGGACTCGCCGGCGCGCTGGACGGCGTCCCCGAGCCGGACGTCCTCGCCACCGTCACCGTGCTGCGCCACCTGATCGACCGGTACGTGCACCGGGTGCGCACCATGGGAACCGAGGACGACCCGCTCCCGGACCGGACGGACGGCGGCGCCGACACCCCGCGGGCGGTGGCCCGCCTCGGCACCGGCGCGCACGGCGGCGGTTGAGCCGGGGGAGCACCCGGGTACGTCCCCCGGCATGTCGGACGAGAAGAACCGCGCCGTGGCCGAGGCGATCCTCCCGCTCGTCGGCGGCGCCGCCAACATCCGCTCGGTCGCCCACTGCATGACCCGGCTGCGGCTGGGCCTGGCGGACCGCTCCCTGGCCGACACCGAGGCGCTCCGGGCGCTGCCGGCGGTCCTGGGCACGGTCGAGGACGACACCTACCAGATCGTGCTCGGGCCCGCCGCCGTCGCCGGGGTCACCGCGCAGCTGCGCCGCCTCCTGGAACCCGCCGACGCGCGCGCCGGGACTGACGGGGCCGACAGACGCGACGGGGCCGACGCACGGAAGGCAGCCGGCGGACGGGCCGGACCGGGAACCGCCCCCATCGCCGAGGACCTCGCCGGACGCGGCGAGCGCCTCCGCGCCGAAGCACGGGTGCGCAACGCGACCCCCGTGAAAATCGCGCTGCGCCGCATCGCGAACATCTTCGTCCCGCTGATCCCCGCCCTGATCGGGTGCGGGATCGTCGCCGGCCTCGCCGGGGCCCTCGCCAACCTCGGCTGGGCACCGGCGCTGGTCACCGCCCTGGGCCCGGTCTCCTCCGGATTCATGTCCCTGATCGCCGTCTTCGTCGGCTACAACACCGCGAAGGAGTTCGGCGGCACACCCGTGCTCGGCGGCGCCGTGGCCAGCGTGATCGTCTACGCGGGGGTCGCCAAGGTGGAGGCCTTCGGCCACCACCTCACCCCCGGACAGGGCGGCGTGGTGGGCGCGCTCGGCGCCGCGCTGCTGGCCGTCCACCTGGAGCGCTGGACCCGCCGGCTGCTGCCCGCCGCCCTGGACGTGCTCGTCACCCCGACCGTCACCGTCCTGCTCGGCGGCCTGGCCGCGCTCTTCGGCCTGATGTTCGTCGCCGGGGAGGTCTCCACCGCCATCGGCCACGCCGCCACCTGGCTGCTCGCCCACGGCGGCCTGCTCGCCGGACTCGTGCTCGGCGGCCTCTTCCTGCCGCTGGTCATGCTCGGCCTGCACCAGGCACTGATCCCGATCCACACCACCCTGATCCAGCAGCAGGGCTCCACCGTCCTGCTGCCGATCCTCGCCATGGCCGGCGCCGGGCAGGTCGGCTGCGCCGTGGCCGTCTACCTGAGGCTGCGCCACAACGCCTCGCTCCGGGCCACCATCAGGTCCGCCCTCCCGGCCGGCCTGCTCGGCGTCGGAGAGCCCCTGGTCTACGGCGTCACCCTGCCGCTGGGGCGCCCCTTCGTCACCGCCTGCGTCGGCGGCGCCGCCGGCGGAGCCTTCGTCGGGGTGGCCGGCCAGCTCGGTGACGCCGTCGGCTCCACCGCCATCGGCCCCTCCGGCTGGGCGCTGTTCCCTCTGCTGGCCGGCCCGCACGGACTCCTCGCGGGCGCCGCCGTCTACGGCGGCGGACTGCTGACCGGCTACGTCGCGGGCTTCCTGGCCACCTGGTTCTTCGGCTTCACCCGCGAGACCCTCGCCGAGTACAACGCCCAGGCCGCTGCCACCGCTGCCGTGGACGGGAGGAGCGCGGGCCCGCCGGTCTGATCCCCGGCGGACCCGCGCCGGGGATCAGCTCGAAGCCATCTCACGCGCCCCGAGCAGGTCCTGCGACCGCACGGTGCCGGCGTAGTCCTTCCACCACACCTTGAGCGCGTACCCCTTGGGGAGGATCGACCGGACGGCGTTCAGGCAGGCGGTCCGGTCCCCGTCGACGTCGCACGGCCCCTGGGGGTCGTTGAGGACGAGCTCCCCGAACGACATCCGGTGCTTGACCATCCGCCAGGCCAGCTTCGTCTCGACGAGCCCGGCGGTCGGACCCGAGGAGTTCAGGAAGGCGGCGATCTCCTGGGAGTCGACGCCGTCCCCGCTCGGGAGCGCGCCACCGAGCGGGTAGTAGTCCCCCTCCCAGCCCCGGACGATGACGGTTCCCCGGGTGGGGCCGCCCTTCTGCCACGCGGGCAGCCTGCCGATGAGCTGCTCGGCGAACTGCTCCCGCCCGTCGTTGTGGACCAGGACGGGCGTGCCGCCCGCGAGCACGAAGTAGGTGTGCAGCTCGTCGACGGTGAGGTTGTAGGCGGGGGAGGGAGCGGTCCGGTGCTCGACGGAGGCGAGCTGGACGGCCGCACCTGTGTCGGTGCGCAGGGTGTCGCCCGGGCGGAGGTCGGCGGCGTCGGTCCACCGGCCGGTGTTCTGCGCCCAGAAGGGGTGGCGGTCGGTGGCGGTGACGGTGGACGTCCCGCCGTCGGCGGTGGTGACGGTGAGTTCGGTGAACTCGGTGTCGTTCGGGCTGGAGATGGTCGCCCGGACGGTCCGCGGGCCGGTCGTGCCGGTCCGGGGGTCGGCGGCCTGGACGGCGTCACCCGCGCGGATCTGCTCGATCGGGCGGGTCGTTCCGTCGGCCATGAGGACGAGGGTGCCGGCGGGGAAGCTGTTGAAACCGGGGATGTGGTCGAGGAACCTCCGGACGAGCGGTTTCGCCTTGCCGATCTGCTCGCCGGCCCACTTGGTGACGGCGACGCCGACGTTCTTGAGCTTCAGGCCCCACTTGACGGCGGTTCCTACGGGGTTCGCGCGACGCCCCGCGCCGACGCAGTTGGTGAGCGAGTCGGCGAGACCGGAGTAGTCGGCGAAGTACTCACCGATGGACCACGCGCAGTTGATGATGCCGATCGCCGGGCCTGCCTCCGGGAGGTACTTGGCGACGCCGAGGATGTCGTGACCGATGGGGGAGAGCCTGTCGTACCACTCCTTGAAGGGGATGTCCGGCAGGACGTACGTGTCCAGCACCGTCAGCATCGCCAGTTCCGACATCCGCCGGATCGCGTCCTCCCGCTGCGCCTGCTGGACGGCGTCCCGCTGGGCGCCCTCCGCGATGGCGCGGGCCTCGTCGCGGCTCTTCCCCGCGTTCTCGGCGGACTGGCGGGCGGAGGCGACCGCCGCGTACGCGATGTCGGCGGCACCGCGCGCGGCCGCCGCGCTGGCCGCCGCGTAGGTGGCCGAGTTCTGCGCGGATTCGGCCGCCCGGTTGGCCGTGGCCTCGGCGGCGCGGGCGGTGGCGGCGTAGCCGGCGGCCTTGGTCGCGGACGCGTCGGCCTTGTCGGCGGCGGTCTTGGCCTGCTGCGCGAAGCCGGCCGCCGCCGTGGCCGCCTCGCTCGCCTGGGCGGCCGCGGCGTTGGCCGCGTCGGCGGCGCCTGCGGCGATGGCCGCGGCCTGGGCGGCCTGGGCGGCGTTCTGCCGGGCGAGCGAGGCGACCTGGGCCGCGCCGTTGATGGCGTTGTCGATGCCGGCGACGTGTGCCTCGGTCAGCCCGTCCTGTCGTCGGGCCTGGTACTGGCCGGTCTGGAGGAAGTCGGTGAGGACCGGGTAGGGGCCCTCCAGGGCGATCTGGGCGGCGGACTTGACCTCGGCGCCGCCGGTTTCGATGAGCTGGGAGGCCTTGACACGGTCGTCGGCCGCCTTGGCGTCGTACTGCCCCTGACTGAGGAAGGAGACGAGGGTGTCGGGGGTGTTGGTCTCCAGTGCGGCCCTGGCGGCCTCCTGGAGGTGGGGCCCGCCGGTCTCGATGAGC
Source organism: Kitasatospora sp. NPDC005856 (assembly GCF_040629945.1). NCBI lineage: Bacteria > Bacillati > Actinomycetota > Actinomycetes > Kitasatosporales > Streptomycetaceae > Kitasatospora > Kitasatospora sp. NPDC005856. Next base: position 48,811 of record NZ_JBEXWT010000008.1, read on the forward strand.
TGGGAGACCTTGACCCGGTACTGGCCGAGTGCCGCGGTGTGCCGGCCGGTCTGCAGGAACGCACGGACCGCGGCCCCGTCGCCGGTGAGCGCGGTCTTGGCCGCGGTGCGCACGGTGTCGTACTCGCTGTTGTCGGCGAGGTAGCGGGTCTCGGCGCGGTCGTCCTGCTCGGCTGAGGTCTGCCAGGCGGTGCGGACGTAGTCGACCACGGCCTCGTCGCTGCCGGCGAGGGCGTACTCGGCGGCGGACTTGGCCCACGGGCCGCGCACCTTGAGGGCGGCGAGCGCCATCTTGCGGCCGTCGGCGACCACGGTGGCGAGGTCGGTGCCGGGCTGGGACGCACGGGCGGCGAGTTGCACCGCGTCCTGGTCCAGCTTCCGGGCCTGGGCCTTGGCGTCGTCGGCCGCGCGCTGGCCGGCATCGTAGTCGGCCTTCAGATCCTGGGCCTGGACGATGCCGTTGGCCTTGCGGGAGTTCAGTTCCTCGGCCTCGACGAGCGTCGCCTGGGCCTGGACCACGCCGGCCTTGGCGACGGCGGTGCCGGAGTCGGCGGCGGCCTGCTTGGCGCTCTCGGCGTGGGCGGCGGACTGCTGGGCCGCGTTGGTGGCGTTGCCGGCGTTGGCGGCGGCGTTGCGCGCGGACTCGGCGGCCTTCGTGGCGTGGTCGGCGGCCGAGTTGGCGGCGTCACGGGCCTCGGCGGCGGCCGGGCCGGCGTCCTTGGCGAACTTGGCGGCGGCGTTGGCGGAGCGGGTCGCCTCGGCCGCGTTGCGGCGCGCCTGGGCCGCGGCCTGCTTGGCCTCGACGGACGAGGCCCCGGCCTGGTCGGCGTAGCCGCCGGCCTGGTCGGCCGCGTCGGCGGCGGCGTTCACGTCGGCGACGGCGGAAGCGGCCTTCTCCGCGGCGTACTGGGCCTGGAACGCGGCCTTGGAGGCGTTGTCGGCGGCGGCGCCGGCGGCGCGCGCCTGGGCGGCGGCCTGGGTGGCTTCGGCGGCGGCGGCCTCGTCGACCCTGCCCGCGGCCGCGGAGGCGAGCGCCCGGGTGGTGGCCTGGGCGGCCCCGGAGGCGGCGGCCGCGGCACGGGCGGCGGCGGTGGAGGCGACGCGGGCGGCCTGGACGGCGGCCCGGGCGGCGGCGATCGAGGCCCTGGCCGCGTCGGCGGCGCGCTGGGTGGCCTCGGCGGCGCGCCTGGCGGCGGCCGTCGCCCGCTGGGCGTCGTTCTTGGCGGCGAGGGTTTCGGCGAGGGCCTCGTCGGTGGCCTTCTTCGCGAGCGCGGCGGCCTCGACGGCCCGGTCGGAGGCCTCCTTGGCGGCGTCCTTCTGGCGTGACGCCTCGTCACCGGCCTTCTGTGCCTGCTGGACCAGCTGGTCGATGGTCGCGTGCTCCTGATCCCGGGCCGCGGCGATGTGCTCGCCGGTCTCCAGGAAGGTGCGGATCTCCTCCGCGCCGCCCTCCAGCGCGAGCCGGGCGGCCTGCTTGGTAGCCGGGCCGCCGCTCTCGGCGAGCTGCGAGACCCTGATGCGGTCGTCGCTCTCCTGCAGCGGGTACCGACCCTGCTCCAGGAAGGCCTTGACGTCCGCGATCGGCTTGTCCAGCGCGGCGAGTGCGGCGGCCTTGGTGTGCGGGCCGCCGGCCTCGGCGATCTGCGACACCAGGACCCGTTGGTCCTGCTCCAGCGGCGCCGTCCAGCCGTCCTTGAGGAACGCGGCGACGTCCTGGTCGGTGCCCGCGAGCGCCGCCTCGACGGCCGCGCGCAGCCGGGGGCCGCCGACGGTGACCATCTGCAGGGCGGCCGCCCGGCTGTCCTTCGCCTCGGCCTTGGCCAACTCGCCGTCCTGCGGGGCCTGCGGCGTTCCCAGGAACTGCCGGACCTGGTCCTGCGATCCGCTGAGGGCGATCTCGGCGGCCGCCTTGACGCTCGGGCCGCCGTCCTTCCACGCCTGCAGCACCCGCCCGCGGTCGGTCAGCGGCGCCGCGGGCGGCGGAGTCCCGTCGGCGGCTGCCGGGGACAGGGAGAGCGTGGACGCCAGCAGTGTGACCGGCAGCACCGTGCGGCACAGCAGTCCGAACCCCGCCCTCCTTCCGCGGACTCCCAAACCCCTTGAATACGAACTCATGAATACCTCGCTGCCTATCGGTCGGTGTTATTCCGGCGGCGTTCCCACGTCCCGTTCGCCGGCGCCTGGCGGCGTCCATTGGAGTCGGCCGCGGAGATCGAATCAAGCGCCGGAAATGCCGTGGTAAATGTCCCTTTCGGTCGCCCTCGCGACGGCTTCCCGGCCCTCACCGGCCGTTGGGTGCCGGCATGGAGCCCGAGCTGCCGTGCCGTCAGTCGACGTTGGGCCAAGTGCTGTCGACGCTGTGCAAAATTCGGCCGCGCCGCCTCCTGGCAGACTCCAGCCGGCGGCACCGAAGCCGAATCGTCGTTTCCGCGCCCTCGGATTGGCGTGAACGAATTCGGGCTTTTCATCCGGGCGGGATGCTTTCTCCGGGCGAGGGTGAGGGCCTGTCCCCGGATGCCGATTCGGAGGGCCGCCGTGATTTCTTTCGTCTCGATCCGATGGGGTGGGGTTCCATGAGAAAAAATCCACGTATGCGCGGCGCCATGGCGGCGGCGACCGCTCTCGTCCTCGCCACCGTGGCGGGCTGGAGCACCGCCTCGGCAGCGCCGGCCGGTGCCACACAGTCCGGGGCGGCGGACGGACCCACGTCCGCGGTGGAGACCTTGGCGTATCCGGGTGCGGCGCAGATCCTGGCGAGCCGGGGGATCACCCTGACGCGTGGCGACGGGGGCATCACGCTGACCGACTGCGGGAAGGCCGGGAGCTTCCAGATCAAGGTCAACGCGATCACCAAGCCGGCGAACCCCGATGACATGATCTGCTTCGCGGTGCCCGGGGCGACCGGCTACCTGGCGCTGTCGATCCCGGACGCGTACCGGGTCACGACCTACGGCCGGTCGGTGCGGGCGAGTCTGTCGACCGATCAGAAGCCGACCGAGACGGTCGACGTTCCGGCCAACGACACCAAGGGCATCGGCGAGTCGCTCGACCCGAAGAGCCGGGCGGTGCTCCTCGAACTGCGCGTCACCGGTTCCAGCGCCCAGCTGCCCGCGCCCCAGCCGACCGACCCGGCACTCGCCTTCGCGGCGAAGGTCAACGTCGGTGACGGCAAGCGCTCCTGCACCGGCACGCTGGTGGACCGGTACTGGCTGCTGACGGCGGCGTCCTGCTTCACCGACACCCCGAACGACCTGTCGACCGTCGCCGCCGGTGCGCCGAAGGACAGGACCACCGCCACCGTCGGCCGCACCGACCTCACCAACACCGGCGCCGGTGCGGTCGTCGACGTGGTCGAGCTGGTGCCGCGGCAGGACCGCGACCTGGTGATGGCCCGCCTCGCCAAGCCCGTGGACGGCATCACGCCGGCCACGGTCGCCACCACGGCGCCCACGGCCGGTGGGAGCCTGCGCATCCCGGGCTACGGTCGCACCGCCACCGAGTGGGTGCCCAGCAAGCTCCACACCACCACCCACACCACCGGCACCGTCGACCCGACCGGCGTCGACACCGCGCCGGCCGCCGGCCAGGCCCCGCTCTGCCAGGGCGACGCCGGAGCCCCCGCCCTGCGCGACAACGGCGGTACGACGGAACTCGCCGCCGTCGCCACCCGCTCCTGGCAGGGCGGCTGCCTCGACACCGTCTCGACCGAGACCCGCACCGGCGCCAGCGCCACCCGGGTCGACGACCTCGGCGCCTGGGTGAAGGAGCTGAGCTACCGTACGGCGGAGGTGAAGGCCGGCACGCACGTGCAGATCGTCGGCGTCAACAGTGGGCTCTGGGACACCGCCGTCGACCGCAAGACGGGTAGCTGGCTCGGCACGTGGTCGCCGATCGACAGCAGTGCGCTGACCGCGGTGGACAGCGTCGCGATCGGCGACACCGTGCACGTCTACGTGGTCGGGGCCGGCCGGGTCTACACGAAGGACGGCAAGGTCGGCGGCCCCTGGGGCCCGTGGGCCGAGGTGCCCGGCGGCGCCGGCGGTGTCAAGGGCATCACCGCCGCCGCCCGCGGCAACACCGTCGGCCTCCAGATCATCGGCTCGGACGACGCGGTGTACGAGAACCTCGGCGACTACGGCGCCGGCAGCTGGCGCGGCTGGGTGAGGATGGGCGACAACACGGCCAAGTACCTCACCAGTGCGACCACCCCCGACAACGTGCTCCACCTGTACTCGGTCGGCACCGACAGCAGGGTCTACACCCGCGACCAGCTGACCAACGGCCAGTGGACGCCGTGGGGTGAGATCCCCGGTGGTGCCGTCGGTGTCCAGGGCATCACCGCCGCCGCCCGCGGCTACACCGTCGACCTGCAGATCATCGGCGGCATCGGCGACCTGTTCACCACCTACGGCCACTACGACCTCGGCCGCTGGGACCAGCAGTGGCAGAAGGTCAGTGACAACAAGCTGAAGGCCATCTCCAGCAGTGCCGAGGGCAACGTCGTCCACGTCGTCGCCGTCAACGAGGACGACAAGGTCTACAGCCGCGACGCCGACTACAACGCCGGCAAGTGGACCCCGTGGGTCGAGATCCCCGGGGGCGCCGTCGGTGTGAAGGCCATCACCGCCACCACCACCGGCTGACCGCCCCGGATCGGGTGGGCGCCCGGGCGCCCACCCGATCCGACCCGTCAACCGTCACCGGGCTCCGACAGGGACCGGTGACGGTGCTCGCGGGGCGAGAGTCCGTATACGGCCTTGAAGGCGCGGCTGAACTCGGGGGCACGGAGCATGCCGCAGCGGGCGGCGATGGCATGGACCGGCACGTCCCACAGCGCGGGGTCGGCCAGGTCGCGGTGGGCCTTCCTCAGCCGCTGTCCGCGGATCCACACGGCGACGGTCTCACCCTGCGACTCCTGGGTGAAGAGGCGGTGCAGGTAGCTGACGGAGATGTGGTGCGCCGCGGCGACCACGGACGGGGTCAGGCCGGGGTCGTGGAGGTTCTGCCGGACGAACGCCCGGACCTTCTCGACCAGGGCCCGCCGCCGGGCGTCCGGCGGCAGCGCGGTCTCGGCGTCGAGCTCCTGGGCGAGCCAGGCCGCCACCAGGTCGACCGCGACCGAGCCGAGCCGGGATGCCTCGGCCGATCGCAGGGCGGCGGCCTGCCGGTCCAGCCCGAGCAGGAAGTCCGCGAGCAGTGCACCCGTCCCCTCGCGCCCGGACAGCCTCCGGCCCCGCAGGCCGCGCAGCAGCCGCGGAGGCATCGGCAGCAGTTCCAAGGGGAAGTCGAGGCCGATGCCCTCGACCCGGGGCTCTCCGGGGCCGCCACCGAAGAGCCGCGCGTCGTACGGGTGGGTACTGTCGAGCAGCAGCAGGTCTCCTGGCCTGAGCTTCTCCGTCTGCTCCGCGCCGGTCCTCAGTACTTCGTGGCCCGCCGTCAGGAGTGTCAGGTGGTACAGCTCCGGGCCGTCCGAGCGGCGCACCATGCGCTCGCTGCGCCGGAACCGCGCCGACGGGAAGGACGATCCCACCAGGGTCACAGGCCCCAGCCCGGAGCACCGTACCCGCGCCGTGAAGTCGTCGGCGTGAGCACTGGTGGCCTCGCACTGCCGGGCCTGTCCGATGGCCTCCCGCCAGTGCTCGAACCGGTCCTTCGCCGACATGTCGACATCTCCCGGTGCGCTGCCCGAACCCGTGGACATCTCCGCCCCCCTCACGTCACGATCCTCGCCGTGTCGGCGAGTCCTCCCCGGCGACATCATCGAATCCGTTGGTGGCCAAGCCAAGTAGGAGTTCGGACAGCTGGTGGGGGCGGGGCCGAAAGCGATCAAGGGGGGCGGCGGCCGGGTCCGCTCAGGTGGCCAGGAAGCGTTCCCGGTGCACCTGCTCGGGCGGAACCCCGGCCGAAGCGGCGGTGTGCAGCACGGCGTCGACCATCGGCGGCGGCCCACAGACGTACAAGTCCGGTGCGGTTCCGCCGAGTTCTGGCAGCGCGGCGGCCAGCAGGTCGGCCGGGGTGCCGGTCGGTCCGGACCAGTCCGGGCCCGGCTTCCAGACGCAGGCCTCGTACCGGAATCCTGGCAACTCGGCTGCGACGGCAGCGAGTTCGTCCAGTCCGAAGACGTCCCGCGGCTCGTTGACGCCGAGGAACAGCCGCGCGGGCTGGGGGTCCTGCCATTCGGCCATCCGGCGGACCATCGCCAGCAGCGGGGCCAGCCCGGTGCCGCCGGCCACGAACCAGCGTGGGCGCAGGCCGGTCTCCTGGAGACCGAAGGCGCCCTGCGGGCCGCGCACGGTGAGCCGGTCGCCCGGGCGGGCCCGGTCGGCGAGGTAGGAGGAGAAGTGCCCGCCCTCCCGCAGCCGGACGTAGAACTCCAGCCGGCCCTCCCAGTTGCCGGTGTTGGCGAGGGAGTAGGCGCGCTTCAGCTCGCTGCCGGGGGCCTGGAGCTCCATGAACTGGCCCGGGTCGAACTGGCAGTCCGGGTCGTCGAGGCGCAGCTCCAGCCGTACGGTGTCCGGCGTGACCGGGGCCACCGCTTCGACCGTGGCCTCGCGGACCGGGATGTCGCCGTACAGGATGCGGGACTCCTCGTACGGCAGGGCGGCCGTCAGCGGCCCGCAGGGGAAGGTGCGGCAGAGCAGCACCTCGCCGCGCTCGCGCTCGCCCGCCGGGAGGGCCTGCTCGCTGTACGTGCCGAGTTCGTACGGCCCGTCGGTGACCGAGGCGTGGCAGGAGCCGCAGGTGCCCTGGCGGCAGGAGGCCGGGAGGGCGGCACCGGCCTCCGCCGCGGCTTCCAGGACGCTGCGGCCGGGGGCGCAGTCGAACTCCAGCCGGCCGCCGTCGCGGGTGGTGAGGGCGACCGGGTGCGATCCGGCCTGGCCCACCGGGGTGTCCGTGCTCACGACGCCGTCCGTTCGAGGGCCTCGGCCAGGTCGGTCGCCGGGTCGCCGATCACCCGCAGGTCGAAGCGCTTCACCAGCTCGTCGACCAGGGCGGGGGTCAGGAAGCCGGGTAGCGAGGGGCCGAGGTGGATGTTGCGGATGCCCAGCGCGAGCAGGGTGAGCAGCACCGCGACGGCCTTCTGCTCCGTCCAGGACAGCGCCAGGGTGAGCGGCAGGTCGTTGACCTCGCACTCGAAGGCGTCGGCCAGCGCGGTGGCGATCCGGATGGCGGAGTAGGTGTCGTTGCACTGGCCGAGGTCGAGCAGCCGGGGGAGGCCCGTGATCTCGCCGAAGTCGTGCTTGTTGAAGCGGTACTTGGCGCAGCCGAGGGTGAGGATCACGCTGTCCCGGGGCGCGCCGAGGGCGAAGTCGGTGTAGTAGTCGCGCCCGGGGGTGGGGCCGTCGCAGCCGCCGATCAGGAAGAAGTGCCGGATGTCCCCCTGCCGCACCGCGTGGACCACCTGGTCGGCGACCGCGAGCACGGCGTCCCGGCCGAAGCCGACGGTGACGGCCTCCTCCTCGGCCGCGGTCTCCGGGAATCCCGGCAGGGCGTGGGCGGCCTGGATCAGCGGGCGGAAGTCGTGGTCGGCGAGGTGCCGGACACCGGGCCAGCCGACCGGTCCGGCGGTGAAGATCCGGCGGCGGTAGCTGACGTGCGGTTCGATGATGCAGTTGGAGGTCATCAGGATCGGGCCCGGGAAGGCGGCGAACTCCTGCTGCTGGTCCTGCCAGGCGCCGCCGTAGTTGCCGACCAGGTGCGGGTGGGCCTTGAGCAGCGGGTAGGCGTGGGCGGGGAGCATCTCGCCGTGGGTGTAGACGTTGATGCCCTGGTCCCTGGTCTGCACCAGGACGGCCTCCAGGTCCCGCAGGTCGTGGCCGCTGACCAGGATCGCCTTTCCGGCGACGGGGGTGGTGCGTACGGCGGTGGGCTGCTGGGGGCCGTAGGTGCCGGTGTTGGCGGCGTCGAGCAGTTCGATCGCGGCGAGGTTCAGCCGGCCGAGGCCGACGGCGCGCTCCAGCAGTTCGGCGGGGTCGGTCGGCTCGCCGGCCAGGTAGGCGAGGGCCTCCTCGACGCCGCCGAGGACCTCGGGGCTGCGGCGGCCGAGCACGTCCGCGTGGTGGGCGTAGGCGCAGATCCCCTTGAGCGCGTAGAGGTGGAGCGAGCGCAGCCCGACCACCTCCGGCCCGACCAGGGGGAGCCCGATGTTCACCCGGACGCCGGAGGCCTGGCCCACCAGCGTGGCCGGGTCCGCCGCGGGGGCCCAGGCGGCGGGGCCGGTGAGCGTCCGCGGCTCCTGTCCGGCGGCGCGCGCGGCCCGTTCGTACCGGTCCCTGACCCGGTCGCGGACACCGACGGCCAGCTGGATCAGGGCGGCGAAGCGGGTGGGGTTGAAGTTGACGTTGGTGAGCGTGGTGAACACCGCGTACAGGACGAAGGCCGCGGCCTCGTCGTCCGGGTCGCCGAGGGCGCGGGCCTCGGCCGCGTACTGGGAGATGCCCTTGACCGCGTGGATCAGCAGGTCCTGGAGGTCCGAAGTGGGGGAATCCTTGCCGCAGTTGCCGATCGGACCGGCACAGCCGGGGGTGGCGCCGGTGCGGTCGGTCTGTTCGCACTGGAAGCAGAACATGCGGGTCCTCCGGGGACTCGTGGTGTCGTTCGGGCGAGGCGGCGGGTGGGCGCCTCGACGCGTCCAGGATCGGGGCCGCCGGTGACGCCGCATCAGGGCCGGACGGCCCCAATCCGGGGCCGGGAGACCCTGCCGGGCCGGGGCCGTCGGGGGCGGTGGGGCTTCGCCCTCGTGCGTCCGATCGGGTGCAGCTGACGCGGCGTTCAGCTGAAACCGTTCGGCGGAGCGCCGCCGCCCGGGGCTCCGGCGAGAACACTCCGAGGGTTGCCTTGTGTTCAGATGATGAAAGGACTGATGTGAAGCCCAGTCAGCATCCGGCGGCCGCCGTCACCTGGGGACGAAAACTCGGCAGGGTGATGGGATCCGCCCTGGCCCTGGCGCTCGTCCCCTTCGGCATGTCGCTCGTCGCACCGTCGGCCGCCCACGCGGCCGGCCTTCCGGGCGGCCTCGGGCCCTGCCTGGGCGCGGACTGCCCGGCCACGTTCCCACCGGTCAACAACGGACCCTTCGCGGGCCGCGACGCCGGAGTCAACATCTTCGTCGGCGGCGACTTCAACGTCAGCGGTTCGGCCGCCGAGGCCGAGGGACACGTGGTCACCCTCGGCAGCTTCAGCATGAACAAGGCCGCCGGAGTCAGCTCCGTCTACAACGTCGGCATCGTCGGCGTCGGCTCACGCGTCCCCCCACCGGACGGAGCCGACTTCCTCACCGCCGGAGGCAACGTCACCGTGGCCCCGGGGCAGCGGCTCCTGGCCGAGGGCGGCGTCGTACGCTACGCGGGCACGACCACCGGCACCATCACCGGCACGACGGTGCAGGACCCGCAGGCCGTGGCCGCCTACACGCCGCTGCGCGGTGAGCTGCAGAACGCCAGCGCCTGCTACGCCGGGGTCGGCACGCCCCGCCCCGCCACCGGATCCGCCGTCAACCAGGGCTACCAGACCCTGTTCACCGGCGACGGCACCTCCGCCCTCCAGGTCTTCAACGTCGACTTCGACCTCGTCGGACGCGGCAGCGCCACCCAGGGCGTCGCCTTCGCCGGCATCCCCGCCAACGCGACCGTCCTCGTCAACCTCGTGGGCGACGCCCGCACCATCAACACCTACAGCGGCAGCCTCCAGGACACCGACCCCTGGAACCAGCTGCGCGAGCGCCTGCTGTGGAACTTCCCCACCGCGACGACCGTCACCCTCACGGGATCGGGACAGTTCCAGGGCAGTGTGCTGGTCGGCAACCCCACCAGCACCGCCACGATGAACCTGCCCGGCCTGAACGGACGGTTCTTCACCACCGGCACGCTCCTGCACAACTCCGGCCTGGGCATGACCGGGACCGAGTTCCACGCCTACCCCTTCAACGGCGACCTCCCGGAGTGCGGCAACCCCCCGGCCCCCACCGGCTCGACCAGCGTCACGAAGGCAGACTCCGCCACGGGCCGGACCCTGGCGGGCGCGACCTTCCAGCTGTGGCGCGAGACCAACGGCGTCGCGGGCCTGCAGACCACCGGAACCACCCCGGACACCAAGGTGGGCGCCCCCTGCCAGACCGGGGCGAACGGGGTCTGCTCCACCGCCGACCTCCCGCTCGGGACGTACTACTGGCAGGAGACGGCGGCGCCGCCCGGGTACGACCTGCCCCAGCCCGCGGTGACGACCGTGGTCCTCGACACCAACGGGCAGAACGTCCAGGCCACCGTCCGGGACACCCGGAGCCCCGTCGTCGAGACCGGCTCCACCCACGTCACGAAGATCGACTCCGCCAACTCGCAACCGCTGGCGGGCGCGACCTTCCAGCTCTGGCACGAGACCAACGGCGTGACCGGGCTGCAGACCTCCGGGGCCGACCCCGACACCGCCGTCGGCCCGCCCTGCGTGACCCCCGCGTCGGGCATCTGCTCGGCCAGCGGTCTGCCGCTGGGCACCTACTACTGGCAGGAGACCGCTCCTCCCTCCGGCTACGAGCTGCCCGAGCTCAACGTGACCACCGTGGTGCTGACCACCAACGGGCAGAACACCCCGGTGGACGTCGCCGACACCCAGAGCACCGCCCCCACCGGATCCACCAGCGTGACGAAGATCGACTCCGGCACCGGGCGGCCGCTCGCGGGCGCGACCTTCCAGCTCTGGCGCGAGAGCAACGGCGTGACCGGGTTGCAGACCTCCGGGGCCGACCCCGACACGGTCGTCGGCTCCCCCTGCGTCACACCGGCGTCCGGCGTCTGCTCCGCGGACGGCCTGCCGCTGGGCACGTACTACTGGCAGGAGGTCTCGGCGCCCAACGGGTACGACCTGCCGGAACTCAACGTGACCACCGTGGTGCTGGGCATGAACGGGCAGAGCAACCCGGTCGACGTCGCCGACACCCAGACCACCGCTCCCACCGGCTCCACCTCCGTCACCAAGGTCGACGTCGCCACCGGGCAGCCGCTGGCGGGCGCCTCCTTCCAGCTGTGGCACGAGACCAACGGGGTGGCCGGCCTGCAGACCACGGGGACGAACCCCGACACCGCCGTGGGCTCCGTCTGCGTCACCCCGGCGTCGGGCGCCTGCTCCGCGGACGGCCTGCCGCTGGGCACGTACTACTGGCAGGAGACCGCGGCGCCCCCCGGCTACGACCTGTCGCAGCCCATGGTGGCGACGGTGGTCCTCGACACCGGCGGGCAGAACATCCGCGTGACCGTCCGGGACGGGAAGGCGGCCGCTCCGACCACCTCCGTCAAGAAGGTCGACGCCGACACCGGAGAGCCCCTGGCCGGCGCGACCTTCCAGCTCTGGCACGAGACCAACGGCGTGACCGGCCTGCAGACCTCCGGGGCCGACCCGGACACCGCCGTCGGCTCCCCGTGCGTGACCCCCGCGTCGGGTGTCTGCTCCGCGAGCGGCCTGCCGCTGGGCACGTACTACTGGCAGGAGGTCTCCGCGCCCGAGGGCTACAGCCTGCCGCAGTCCCCGGTGACCAAGATCGAACTGACCAGGGACCACCCGTGCGTGACGATCACGGTCGAGGACCGCAAGTGCCCGCCGGAGCCGCGCCCGCCCACCCCCTGTCCGCCGGGCGGTGAGTGGGGCGAGTACATGCGCTACACGCCCGTGCCGGGCTACCTCTGGGGCGTGAACTCATGAGGGCATGAACGTGTGAGCGTGTGAGCGCGTGAGCTCTGTAAGCGCATGAGCTCGATGAGTGCATGAACTCGACGAGCGCATGAGCCGACGACCTGGCCGGAGGAGCCGACGGTGGCCCCTCCGGCCAGGCACGCCCGGTCCGGGTGCCGCGACGCTTCGGCAGGTGGGGCCCGGGGCCCTACGATGTCGCCATGAGCGGGAGCCTTCGGATATCAGGTGCACATCATGTGCAGGAGCTTCGGGACGACGAGCGGCTGGAGGCCGCGGCCGGCATCCTGGCGCTGCTCGCCGACCGCACCCGGCTCGCACTGCTCCAGCGGCTGAGCGCCGGTGAGGCCGACGTGACCACGCTCACCGAGGCGGCCGGAGCCCCCCGGACGTCGGTCAGCCAGCACCTCGGCAAGCTCCGGCTGGCCGGCCTGGTCACGACCCGCAAGGACGGCCGGCGCGTCGTCTACGCGCTGCGCCACGGCCACCTGCGCCGACTCGTCGACGAGGCGCTGAGCGTCGCCGACCACCAGATCGGCGAGCTCCCGCCGCACGACTGACCCACGCCGGTCCTTCCGGTCCTTCCGGTCCTCCGGCTCTTCGGCCCGTGCCCTGCGGGGTGCGGGCCGCTCTTTCGTCAACATGTGCACATGCGTGCACATGTTGACCTATCCTGGTCGTATCGTCCTACCGCGCCCAGTCCGAGCGGGGTCCCCATGCTGTCCGTGCTGCGCAACCGCACCTACGTGCATCTGTTCGCCGCCCAGATCGTCGCCCTGCTGGGGACCGGTCTCGCCACCGTGGCGCTCGGCCTCCTCGCCTACGACCTCGCAGGGGCGCACGCCGGATCGGTGCTCGGCACGGCGCTGGCGATCAAGATGCTCGCGTACGTCGGCATCGCGCCGGTGGTCACCGCGCTGGCCCACCGCATCCCGCGCCGGCGCCTGATGGCCGCCTCCGACCTCACCCGGGCCGCCGTCGCCCTCACCCTGCCCTTCGTCACCGAGGTGTGGCAGGTCTACGTCCTGATCTTCGTGCTGCAGTCCGCCTCGGCGGCCTTCACCCCTGCCTTCCAGTCGGTGATCCCCGAGGTGCTGCCCGAGGAACGCGCGTACACCCGCGCCCTGTCGCTGTCCCGGCTCGCCTACGACACCGAGAGTCTGGTCAGCCCGGCGCTCGCGGCCGCCCTTCTCGCGCTGATCAGCTACAACTGGCTGTTCTGGGGCACCGCCGCCGGGTTCCTCGCCTCCGCCGTCCTGGTGGTCTCCGCCGCCCTGCCCAAGCCGGTCCGGCCGGCGCCGGTGGAAAGGCCCCGGTCGGTGAAACGGCCCGAATCGGCCCGGCGGGAACCGGGCCGGGCCGTGCCCGGCGGAGGCGTCCTCGCCAGGTCCGTCCGCGGCACCCGGCTGTTCCTCGCCGTGCCCCGACTGCGCGCGATGCTCGCCCTGGACCTCGCGGCGGCCGCCGCCAGCGCGATGGTGATCGTCAACACCGTCGTCTACGTCCGCGGCCCGCTCGGCCGCCCCGCCACCGACGTCCCGATCGCGCTCGGCGCCTACGGGGCCGGGTCGATGGTCGTGGCACTGCTGCTGCCCCGAGTGCTGGACCGGCTGCCGGACCGGACCGTCATGCTCCCGGCGGCCTTCGGCATCGTCGGCCTCTTCGGCCTGCTCGCCGCGCTCACGGCCGCCGGGCCGGGCGCCTGGCGCTGGCCCGTCCTGCTCGCCCTCTGGGCCGCCTTCGGCGCGGTCGGCTCGCTGATCCTCACCCCCACCGGCCGCGTCCTGCGCGACTCGGTGGCCGTCGAGGACCTCCCCGCCGTCTTCGCCGCCCAGTTCTCCCTCTCCCACGGCTGCTGGCTGCTCACCTACCCCCTGGCCGGCTGGCTCGGCGCCGCCCTGGGCCTCTCCGCGGCCTCCGTCGCCCTCGGTGCCGTCTCCCTCGCCTCCGGCGTGCTGGCCACCCGCGCCTGGCGCGCGGTGCCCGGGACGGTGGCCCCGGCCCCGGCCCCGGCGAGCGGGAAACGCGGCGCCGCCGTCACCGGCTGACCGGCCGGTGCGCGGGGGAGGGACCGCGCCCACGCGAGGATAGCTCCCCCCCGACCGGCCCCCGGGCCAACAGCCCGAGGCCGGCCCCGCGCTCGCGGGGAGGCCCCGGTCGGGGCGCGGTGGCCGTGCCGAAGAGCGCCTGACTGTTTCTACCGGTCGTTCCGTGCTCAGCCCCGCCGCCCTACAGGGCGGCGGCGAGGGTGTCGGCGGTGCGCAGGGTGACGGCGGCCAGCTGGAGCGTGGGGTTGGAGGTGCCACCGGTGGGGAACACGGCGGAGCCGACGACCCAGACGCCGGGGTGGTCGTGGGACTGACCTGACGGGTCGACCACGGAGTCCGCCGCGGCGGTCCCCATCCGCATGGTGCCCATCAGGTGGCCGGAGCCCTTGTACGTCCCGGCCGGGGCGGCGGGGGCGATCTCCGCGGCGCCGACAGTGCCTTCGAGGTACTGCCAGATCCGGTGGGCGACGCTGTGGCCGTAGGTGAGCGCGGCCTTGGAGTAGGCGTCGACCCGGTAGGCGATCTTCGGGCGGGGCAGGCCGAGGACGTCGAGCTTGTCGGAGAGCGTGACCCGGTTGTCCGGGTTGGGCAGCTGCTCCGTGGAGTAGCTGAACCGCAGCATCCGGGTGACCCGGTGGTTGACGGCCTCCTGGAGCTTCGCGCCGGTCAGCAGGATCTTCCGGGCGGCCTTGTCCCACATGAGGGCGTCGAGCGCGGCCTCCGGCGACTGGGTACGGCCCCAGCCGTCGTTGCCGATCGTCATCCGGAAGCCACCGGTGTCCTTGCGGAACGGGCCGTCCCGGAAGTTCTCGATGCCGAGCGTGCTCTGCGGACCGCGGAACGGGAAGACCGGCTCGGCGAGCAGGCCCACCACCTCGTCGGTGAGGTGGTCCATCAGGTTGCGGCCGACCTGGTCGCTGGTGTTCCGCAGGCCCGAGATCAGCCAGAGCCTGGGGATCTCGACCGCGTTGAGGGCCAGCACCAGCTGCCGGGTGGTGACGCTCTGCTCGGCGAGGTCGGCGGTGGTCCAGTCCTTGAAAACGACGCTGGAGGAGCCGTCCGGCTGGGGCACCACCTTGGTCACCACGCACGCGGGTTTGAGCTCGACGCCGAGCGCGACCGCTCTGCCGACGTGGTGCCCGGCGTCGTACTTGGCCCCGGACGGGCAGATCGGCAGGCAGCTGGAGTTGCCCTGGCAGGAGCTGCGCCCCTGGTACTCCCGGGAGTTGCGGGCCTGCGGGGTCGTGATCGGCACCACCTCGACGTTGTCGATCGGCGGCATGCCGGCCAGCGCCTCGCGGACCACGAGGTCTCCGTAGCTCGGGGCGATGGCCGGCATCGGGAAGTCGGCGCTGCGCCGGGTCAGGGACGCCCACTCGGCGTCGTCGCCCGAGACGCCCAACTCCTGTTCGGCCCGGACGAGGTAGGGCTCCAACTCGTCGTAGTCGAAGGGCCAGTCCACTCCGCGACCGTAGACGGTGTTCAGCCGGAAGTCGTTGGCGAGCCAGCGGGGGGTGTTGCCGCGCCAGGCCCAGGTGCTGCCGCCGGTCATCCGCTGGAAGCCGCTCTTGAACAGGTCGGTCGTTCCGCTCTGGTCGTAGTACTGGTTCATCACGACCGGATTGCTGACACCGTCCTGGGAGGGGGCGAAGCCGTCCCTGTTGTTCGGCAGATCGGCGTACGGCGTCGGGACGCCCTTGCCGGGGGAGAGCTGGTAGGCCTCGACGAAGGCGGCCCGCTGCGTCGAGTCGAGGCCGTTGTTCCCCGCGTCCAGGATCAGGATGCGGGCGCCGGGTTTCGCGGCCTTCACGGTGCAGGCGGTGAGCGCCCCGGCGACGCCGGCGCCCACCACGACCAGGTCGAAATCGAAGTCCATAGGGGTCGGTTCCTCGCTCGCTCAGGGGTGCTGGGTCCAGTAGCCGTACCCGCTGGGCTGGGGCGGCTGCGGTGCGGCGGAGCCCGGGTGGGCCTCGATCACGCTCCAGATCAGTCCGGAGCGCCACTGCGCGGAGGTGCCCGGGGGATCCGGAGTCTCGTCCGGGTGGGGGAACAGCCCGGTGTACCAGACCGTGATCACGGCTCGCGCGGTGAGCGCGAGCGCGGCGTCGGCGTCCAGGGCGTCCTGGAGCGACTTGCCCGGGTCCGGCGCGCCCGTCGCGGTGGTCCAGGCGGTGAGCAGGCGAGGGAGATCGGCGGGGTAGGCGGCGAGGACGCGTTGCTGGAAGGCGTCGGAGAGCTGGGCGTCGAGCGGGGCCGTACCGGTGAGGTGCTCGGAGAGGCCGAGGAAGTCGGCAGTGGGTGGCATGGTGGGCGTCCTCCCGTTCACTTCTCGAGGAAGACGATGTCCTCGATGGCGGGGCGCAGCTTGACGGTGTTGCCGATGACGTCGACGACGTGCTGAAAGCCCCTGGTCGTGAACCTCGGGTCGGAGAAGAAGTACTCGTCGTCCTTGCCGGCCAGGAAGGCGGGGAAGCCGTCGAGGGACGGGCCGAAGAGCCGGAGGTAGTCGGCCAGGCTCCGGAACAGCTTCGGCAGGATGACCAGCTGGTCGGTGAGGGTGCCCAGGTCCTCGATCACGGCGCCGCTGTGGGTGACGTCGTTGGCCCAGACGCTGTCGGGCGCCTTCGCGGCCCGCGCCTGTCGGGCGGTGGCGGCCATGTCGAGGCGCAGTTCCTCCGGCAGGTTCGAGAAGAACGTCGGGTAGACCAGGCCGCGGGACAGCAGTTCGTGGTTGGCGGTCTGGTGCAGCATCGGGACGGTGACCATGACCGACGATCCGCTCGCGGCGTCCGGGTCCGGCGTGCCCCTGCCGACCAGCGCGACGCAGCGGCCGTACTTGTCCGCGCCGCCGGCGAGGATGTACCCGGAGACGGTCTCCGGGGTGGCGGAGGTGACCTTCTCGTCCCCTCCCCGCTGGACGTCGGTGAAGCCCAGCCAGGCCAGCAGGACGTCCCGGGCGGCGTGGGCGCCCAGGTCGAGCGGCTGGTGGGCGAACTCGGGACCGACGCCCTGGTAGTGGGTCTCCAGGGCGTCGATCCCGTCCAGCCGCAAGCTGGCGCCACCGTCCTTCACCTTGACCCCGCCGGGGACCTTGGACCAGAGGGTGATGTCGTCGGGGAGGAAGCGGATGGTATCGCCGTCCGGTTCGAAGCCCTTGATCAGGTAGCTGCCCTTGATGAGGATCATCGGCATGATGTCGCCCTCCGGTAGTCGAGTTGTGACCCATTGTGAGGTGATTCGTCGGCAAAGCACGGAAGTGTCCCGTCGGCGAGTTGGCAGGCGGCCGGCGCGCCCGCACCGGCCCCGGTGCCGGTAGCCCCACCCCTGCCGTCCACCGACCGGTGGACGGCAGGTTCAACCGGCCGGGCGTGTCGGGCGCCGCCCCCGGCCGACCAGGATCCCGGGTATGAGTCAACTCCCCGTACGGATAGCCCGATGGAGCGCCCGGCACCCGTGGCGCGCGATCGCCGGCTGGTTCGCCTTCGTCGTCCTGTGCCTCGGTGCCGGAGTCTCGGTCGGTTCCCATGCGGCCACGACCGAGGACTACCGGGTCGGTGAGGCGGGGCGGGCCGAGGCGATGGCGGCCGAAGGCGGGCTGCAGGCCAGGCCCACCGAACAGATCACGATCTACGGCAGGTCCGGCCCCGCGGACCCGGCCGCGGTGGCCTCCGTGGTCCGGGAGCTCACCGAGCGGTTGCGCGGGCTGCCCGAGGTGGACGGCGTCGGGGCCCCGGTCCGCTCCGTGGACGGAAAGGTCGTCCGGATCCCGGTGGTCCTGAAGGGCCCCGAGCTGGACGGGAGGAAGAACGTCGTCCCGGTCCTCGACCAGACGGCGAAGGTGCGCGCCGGGCACCCGGACCTGGTCGTGGAGGAGACCGGTTCCCCGTCCATCAGCAAGGGCGTCAACGACCAGCGCGGGAAGGACCTCGCGCTCTCCGAGCGCATCACCCTGCCGGTCACGCTCGTCACCCTGCTGATCGTCTTCGGATCGGCGGTCATGGCCGGTGTGCCGCTGCTGCTCGCGCTGTCCTCGATCGCCGCCGCCCTGGGGCTGTCCATGGTCGCGTCCCACGTCCTGCCCGACCCCGGCGTCGGGACCAACATGATCATGCTGATCGGTCTGGCGGTCGGCGTCGACTACACGCTCTTCTACCTCAAGCGCGAACGCGAGGAACGGGTCCGCGCCGGCGGCCGCCTCGGCCCGGAGGCCCTGGTGGAACTGGCGGCGGCGACCGCGGGCCGGGCCATCGTGGTCTCCGGCCTCGCGGTGATCGTCTCCACCGCCGCGCTCTACCTGGCCACGGACGTCATCTTCTCCTCGCTGGCGACGGGCACCATCCTGGTGGTGTCGGTCGCCGTGGTCAGCTCGCTGACCGCGCTTCCCGCACTGCTCGTGAAGATCGGTCAGCGGACCGAGCGCCGGGCGGCCCGCCGGGCGAGCCGTGGCAAGCCGGTCCGGACCGGTCGGGCGGAGCCCGAGGCCGGTCGGGTGGCCGGCGCCCTGCTCCGGCCCGCGCGCAAGCGTCCCGCCCTCACGCTGTGCCTGTCGACGCTGGTCATGCTCGCCCTGGCCGCGCCCGCGCTCGGTCTGAAGCTGGTCGACCCGGGCAAGGACACCTTCTCCCGCGACATCCCGGCCATGCAGGTCTACGACCGGCTGAACGCGGCCTTCCCCGAACTCCTGGTCACCCACCGGGTCGTCGCCCGTTCCACCCCGGACCGGGCGGCCGAGGTGCGCCGCGCCCTGGCGGACCTCGGCCGGCGGGCGCAGGCCGACCAGCTGTTCGCCAGGAACGCCGAGCCTACGGTGCGGATGTCCGCCGACGGCCGGATCGGCGTGCTGGAGCTGGCCGTTCCGTTCCCCGCGAACTCCGCCCAGGCGATCCGGTCACTCGACCGGATCCGGGGAGACCACCTGCCCGCCACGGTCGGCAGGCTCTCCGGCGTGGAGACGGCGGTGAGCGGTGACGTGGCCCGGGGCCGCGACTACGTGGACCACGAGAACGGCAAGCTGCCGCTGGTCGTCGGGTTCCTGCTGCTGGCCACCTTCCTGATGACCGTGTGGGCGTTCCGCTCGGTGGCCATCGGGTTGATCGGCGTCGTGCTCAACCTGCTGTCCGCCGGGGCCTCGCTCGGCCTCCTGGTCGTGTTCTTCCAGGGGACGTGGGCGGAGGGCCTGCTGGGCTTCGACTCGCTCGGCGCGATCGCGTCCCGGGTGCCGCTGTTCCTCTTCGTGATCCTCTTCGGCCTGTCGATGGACTACCAGGTGTTCGTGGTCAGCCGCATCCAGGAGGCCGTACGGAGCGGGAGTTCGGCGCGGGCGGCGGTGCTGGAGGGCATCAGCCGGTCGGCCAAGGTGGTGACCAGCGCGGCGATCGTGATGGTGACGGTGTTCGGCGCCTTCGTCGCCCTGCACCTCACCGAGATGAAGCAGATGGGCTTCTGCCTGGCGGTGGCGGTGTTGCTGGACGCCGTGGTGATCCGGCTCCTGGTCCTGCCGTCGCTCCTGCTGCTGCTCGGCGACCGGGCCTGGTGGCCGTTCCGCCCGTCCTGCCCGTCCCGTCCGGTTCGGGCCGCCGCCGTCGCCCCCGCGGCCGTCGCCCCCGCCGTGGTCGCCCCCGCCGCGCCCGTCGCCCCCGCGCCGGAGAGCATAGGCTGACGATCATGACTCAACGGCCGCAGCCCGACGACCGGTTCCGGATTCGGACCCTTCGGCGGTGGTACGCCGTGTCCTGGGTGGTCCTGGGCCTGTGCCCCCCGCTCGTCTCCGTGCTGGACGAGACCGGAACGGCCAGGTTCTGGTGGTCGTCGGCGCTGCTGGCCGTGATCGCGCTCTGCTGGGCGGTCGTGGTGGCCCTCCCCGGCAACCGGGTGCTGCGCCCGTACACCTTCCTGGCCGTTCTCGCCCTCGGCCTGGGCGGGTTGGCCTGGGCGCGCGGCGACGGTGCGGCGCTGTTCATCGTGTCGCTCCCGCACTTCTGGCTCCTCGCCGGGAACCCGCGGAACGCGATCGCCCTCAGCGGGGCCGCCGCTGCGGCGACCGTGGCCGGCATCACCGTCCACCGCGACGGGGACCCGGACCTCCTCACCGGCAACATCGTCTTCACCCTCATCGGCTACACCGCGGGCGTGCTGCTCGGACTGGGCGTGGCCCGGATCGTCGAGCAGAGCGACGAGCGGGCCCGCCGACTGAGCGTCGAACTGGAGAACGCCCAACGGCGCCTGCTCGATGCCCACCGGCTCCAGGGCGCCACAGAGGAACGCGAGAGGCTCGCGCGGGAGATCCACGACACCCTCGCCCAGGGCTTCGCGTCCATCATCGTGCTGGCGGAAGCCGCCCGTGCCAGCCTCGACACCGATCCCGGCCGGGCCGCCCAGCAGTTGCTCTCGATCGAGAACACCGCCCGCGACAACTTCGCCGAGGCCCGCGTCCTGGTCGGCTCCGCCCCGCAGGGCGGCCTCGCCCCCGGCTCGGTCTCGGGGACCCTGCGCCGCACGCTCGACCGGTTCACCGAGGACACCGGACTCATCGTCACCGCGGAGCTGCCGGAGGTCGAGTGCGACCAGCCCACCCGGATCGCGCTGCTGCGCTGCGCCCAGGAATCCCTGGCCAACGTCCGCAAGCACGCGGCCGCCACGACGGTGGACGTCGTCCTCGCGCTGGACGCGTACGGAGTCGAACTGGAGATCACCGACGACGGCCGGGGCTTCGTGGTCGAGGACTCCCGTGGCTTCGGGCTCAACGGCATGCGCAAACGCCTCGCCGAACTCGGCGGAGAGCTCACCGTCACCAGCTCGGTCGGCGACGGCACCCGCGTCCTGGCCGTGATTCCCGTGAACGGCCGGGTGTGACATGGCGGATGACGTGCTCCGGGTGATCGTGGTGGACGACCACACGGTGATGCGGGCCGGGGTCATCGCCCTGCTGGCCTCCGAGCCCGCCATCGACATCGTCGGCGAGGCGGGCGACGGCCGCGCCGCCGTCGAGCTGGTCGAGCGCCTGGAACCCGATGTGGCGCTGATCGACCTGCGCATGCCAGTCCTCGACGGGGCGAGCGCCACCGCCGAAATCCTCGCTCGCCGCCCGCGGACCCGGGTGCTGATCCTGACCACGTACGACACCGACGCGGAGATCGAGCGCGCCGTCGAGGCCGGCGCGATCGGGTACCTGCTCAAGGACACCACCCGCGACCAACTCGTCGACGCCATCCGCTCCGCGGCCCGGGGCGAGACCGTCCTGGCGCCACGGGTCGCCGAGCGGCTCGTCGCCCGGATGCGCCGGCCCGCGCCGGCGGCCCTGACCGCACGCGAGGTCGACGTACTGAGCGCCGTCGCCGACGGGCTCTCCAACGTGGAGATCGGCCGACGGCTGGTCATCGCGGAGGCCACGGTGAAGACCCATCTCCTGCGGATCTTCGCCAAACTCGACGTCAGCGACCGCACCCACGCGGTGGTCGTGGCCCTCGACCGCGGCCTGCTGGACCGCCGCCACTGACGCGGTCGCGGAGCCGTGGACTCCGCCGCCACTGACGTCGTCGCGGAGCCGTAGACTCCAGCGGTGATCGCCGACGGTGTCCGGCCGTCGCGCACCTGGGGAGGAAAACGCATGCAGGACCCTGCGGACCCGGCGACGGAAGCGACGGTCCTGGTGGAGGTGATCCCCGGGGTCGCCGCCGTCCTCGGTGAGGTCCCGGCGGAACTCAGGCCCGATCTGATCGACCTCGGGCTCGTGCCGGCCACCGACCGCGAGCAGCTCTCCACCGTCCTCGCCTCGATCGGCAACACGGCGACGGTGGCCGGCAACCTCGGAAACGCGTTCGCCGGTGTGCAGGGGCTCTACCGGCTCAGCGACGCCACCCAGGCCCTGCTGAAGGCCGGCGGAACGCTCGCCGTCAAGGACGGCGCGAACCTCGGAACGGTGCTCCTCAACGGCGGCCTCGCCCAGGCCCGCCTCATCCCGGTGACCGCGGTGAGCGCGGCGCAGACCGTGGCCGCGATCGGGCCGGCGCTGGCCATGGTCGCCCTGCAGATGCAGCTGAGCGAGATCTCCGGCCTCGTCCGGACCAACATCGCGCTGACCGGCCAGGTCCTCACCACCGTCCGCAACGAGCAGTGGGCCGAACTCACGGGGCTGGTCGACGCGGTCGATCGCGCCGTCGAGCAGGCGCGGCAGGTCGAATCCGTCCCGGCCACCCTGTGGGACAACATCGCGGGCAGTGAGGCGTCACTGCGCAAGCAGCTCGACCTGTACCGACGGAACGTCCGCGGCCACGTCGGGCAGATCGATCCGGCCGACACCCCTCGCCGCCGCGAGTACGTCCAGGCGAACGCCGAGGCGATCGTCTTCGACTCCCACGCCCTGCTGTCCACCGTCCAGGCATGGACCGGGTACCAGGCGCTCCGGGCCGGACGGGCGAGAGCCGCCGGACGCGAACTCCCCGACGAGGCACGGCTCGTCGACGTCATCGCGCGCGACACCCGCACGGAGCTCGACTCCGCCCTGGCCGAGACGACGAGCCTCGTCGACGCGCTGACCCGGGAACTGCGCGTCATCGCCGAGCTCCCCGGGCGTGACACCCTGTCGCAGTCGCTGCCGGGCAAGCGGAGGGACGCGAAGGCGCTCCGGCAGACCTCCGCCCTACTGCTGGAGGCGATCAGGCCGCTGGCCGACGCCCTCCACCCGCCGGCCCCCGCGCTGAAGGCTCCGGGCGTCCTCTGCGCACCCGAATCCCTGGACCTCGAACCGTACCTGCGCATCCTGCGCTGGTTCCTCGAGGACGACGAGACCCTCCAGGCCCTCGGCTTCCCCGACGAGCTCGACGCCCTCGGTCCGATCTCCGCCATTCTCGGCGGAGCGAAGGAGAAGCTGGCAGCGGCGCTGGACAAGGCCACGGCAAGGACCCTGGTCGCCGTCACGGACCGCCGGATCATGACGGCCAGGACGAACGCCTTCCTCGAACAGGGCGAGATCCGTCTGGACATCCCGATCGACCGAGTGCGCTACGTCCGGGCGGCGGCCACCCAGGACCGCGGCGCGCGCCCGGCGATCGACCTCATCACCCGCGACGAGAGCATCCGCTGGCTCTTCCGCGCCGACATCGACACCACGCAGGTGGACGCGCTCGCCGCCGTGCTCGCCGAGTCGATGACGATCCCGGACAGCGAGCGCGAGGCGCTTCTTCGGCTGCGCCCCGCCGTGGGCAGCCGTTCCGGAGAGCCGGCCGAAGCCGGCGGCTGAGGGAGCGGTGCAGCCGGCGGGCGCGGGGCTTTCGGGCAGAGTTCGCTGCCCTTTGGGGTACGGCCGTCCTTGCGGGGCGAACCGGGTGGGATCCTGGGCCGTGAGCGTGCGGTGGCCACCGCGGCCGACCCGGCCACGTCCTCGCCACCCGGGGTCAGGAGCGGCAGTGCGAGCACAGGAACGCGACGACCAGCGGGCCGGACGGCCGGCGGTGCGGCGTACGGCTGCGGCCGCGTCCAAGCGGACGGCGGCGGAGACTCCGGCAACCGGGCGGAGCCTGCTCGCGCTCCAGGCCTCGGTCGGGAACGCCGCCGTCGTGCAGATGATGCGCCGGGGCGGGGCGCTGCACGCCGGGCACCTCGCACAGGGGGATTCGGCACGGTTCGCGGTGCGGCGCTCCACCGTGTTCGAGGTCCTGCGGACCGGCGGTCGGCCGCTCGACGGTGCGACCCGCACCGAGATGGAGAACCGCCTCGGCGCCGACTTCTCCGACGTCCGGATCCATGACGACAGCGCCGCCAGAGCCTCCGCCGCCGAGGTCGGCGCCAGCGCCTACACCAGCGGCCACCACGTGGTGCTCGGTGACGGTGGCGACGACAAGCACACCCTGGCCCACGAGTTGACGCACGTCATCCAGCAGCGCCGGGGTCCGGTCGCGGGCACCGACACCGGCGCGGGCCTGCGCGTGTCCGACCCCTCCGACCGTTTCGAACGCGAAGCCGAGGCCAACGCCCGGCGGGTGATGGCGGGGAGCGGGACGGCCCCGATGGCGCCGGCCTCGGCGGTGCCGGCCCCCGGACGGGGGAGCCGGCCCTCGGAGGTCCTGCCGATCGCCCGCCTGATGAGCGTGGAGGCCTTCAAGCAGCGGAGCTCTGTGAAGAAGAGCATCCGTCCCAGTGCGCTGAAGAAGCTGGACACGGCGCTGGAGCGGTTCCACGCGATTCCGGAACAGCAGTTCTCCGCCCGCTCGCAGCAACTGGAGACGATCGTCCAACTGTGCCTCACCGCCCAGGAGGAGCTGAAGGACGGCCCGCGCAAGAACGCGACCTTCGACCTCATGAACGAGGCGGCCACCGAGAAGAACGGGATGGCCCTGGACGTCGCCGTCGAGACCGCCATGCGCCAGGCCCGCCAGGAGCAGCCCATCTACGACTGCCTGGAGCGCTACCAGCGGCGCGACGACGAGTCCGGCGGGTTCGTCCACCTCATGGAGGCGAACGACCTGCTCGCGCGGCACGCGGCGACGCCGGACGGCAAGGACCTCGGCGTTCTCAGCGCCCTGGTCCAGGACCTCATGAGCCGTGCGGTCCACGCGCTGACCCCGGAGCAGAAGGCCTACCTCGTCCGCCGGGACCTGGCGCGGATCGAGGCGCTGCGCGACACGCTGACGGACGGCACCCTGAAGCGGATCCTGACCGAGGTGCTGACCGGCACGGACCAGGTCAACTTCGAGGCCGGTGGCGCGGGTGCCAAGCTCGGCGGGCCGACGGGGCAGGCCTACACGGTCAAGCACGGGCTCACCCAGCCGGACGGGACCGTCGAGCGCACGGGGTCGCTGGTCCACGAACTCACGCACGTCGCCACGCACCGGACGTACGGGAACTCGGCGGTCATGCTGATGCTCCCGCTGAGCATGAGCGAGGCGGAGGCCATCGCCCTGGCCAAGCACCGCACGGCCCGGATCGGCGAACTCGAAGCACTGCTCGCCCGGGAGAGCGCCACCATCCCGGAATCGCACACCGCGCTGATCAGGAACAAGCTGAACTACGCCAAGGGCGACAAGCTCTCGACGTACGTCGCCAACTTCAGGGCCAAACTGACGGCCGACGGCGACTACGAGCGGCTCTCGCAGCTGGCGAGCCGGATCCCGGAGGGCAGCAGCACGCTCGTCGAGTACGACACGGTGCTCAACCAGCTGCTGGTGATGATGCACGAGTGGGGCATGGGGCCGGAGTCGGCGTTCCGCAACCGGGTGGAGGCGCTGGCCCAGGAGCGGTACGAACACCGGCAGTCCGGTTCCACCGAGCCCGCCCCGGCCGCGACCGTCTGACCCGTCCATCCCACAGCGGCTGCCCCCCCCCCGCGCTGGCGGGGATCAGCCGAGCGAGCACCTGGTGCGGCGCTACCACGAGGAGTCCTCCCCGCGCAGGCGGCGGTCAGCCGATCCACAGCGTCGGGGTCGGCGGGCAGGGGACGGTCCGCGGCGCGGAAGCCATCCCCTGGCGGGGTAGCTCCTGCGTTCCTGTTGGTCCGAAAGGGCCACGCCCACAATCCGGGGAATGCCGCGAGCAGGGCACCGAGCGGCGATCCAATGGACCGGTCGCCCCGATCGATTCGAACCGAGGAGTCCCCATGCGTCGTGCCCTTACCGCAGCTGCCGTGTGCGCCGCGATCGCCGCCCTCACGCTCGCAAGTGCGGGGCTCGCCAACGCCGAGGACTGGGTCTACCCACAACAGTGCCTGGACGGGGGCGGGCAGGTCTTCCAGATCGAGCCCGGGCTGGGCAACTGCGTCGGCGGGCAGTACGACGGCTTCGAGGTACACGCGCGAGCCTGAGCCCTCGTCGGCACGGTGACTCGGCACAGAGCGGTCTGCTCGTAGTCAGGCACGTCGAAATGGGTGATCCTGGCCGGATCGAGGCCGACCTCGGTCAGCAGGCGGGCCTCGCGGGCGTTGCGGACGAAGACGCGTTCGTGGAGGAGTTCGGGGCACCGGCCCACCAGGGCCGGGCAGGGGCGGAGCACTCCGAACAGGCCCGGCCGGCGCCCGCCGACGTTGGCGGCCATCCCGCAGGCGTACCGCGGCGAGACCACGGAGGTGTCGAGCTGAGCCCTGGTGGTCAGCGCCTTCCACGCCTCGGCCTCCACCGCAGCCGCCAGCTCGGCCCGCTGACTTGCCGACAGCTCCGCCCACCCGGCCCGGCCCGTCGCCAGATCGGCCACCACCGGGGAGAGCCGGGCCACGTTCTCGTCGCGGACGTCGAAGCCGTCAGCGCGCAGCCGGGCCAGGGCGGCGTCCATGGCCGTTGCCGAGGTGACCAGCCTCCTCGCCCCCGGCGTGCCGGTGAGCACGGCGGTGGATACCGCTTCCATCCGTCAATGCAGCGATCTTCCGTACCGCGAACGGTCCTTTCGCCGGAAGGGTCCGGCGGTTCTCCGCGCGAGCGACACTGCGCCCGTGATGATGATCCCGTCTGCTTGACGATCACGTTGCGGAGGCGATGAGCGATGGGGAAGTTCCGAGTGGAGCCCGGAGGGTCCGAGGCTGTGGAGCTGACTCCGGGTGAATCGGCGGGCTTGCCCGGCGTGCGGGTCCTGGGCGTCTCCTCATCGGAACCGCTGAAGCCGCAGCGTGTCACGGTGGCACTGCCTCCGGAAGGCTTCGGCCTGAGGTGGGGAACGGCATCCGGGCCGGAGTATGTTCTGGTCGTAGCCGGCGGCAGCCCCTACGTGGGCCAGCTCAGCATGGACGGTCAGTCGATCGCCTTCGAGGACGTCGCCCTCGCGGCGCCCGGCGAGGAGACCCTGCTGAGCGTGCCCGTATGGGTCGGCTGGGAGTACAACCCGGGGAATCCGGTGAGCACGTTCCTGCAGTTCGCCGTCGGAGACCAGACGTCGCGCTCGACCACCATCACGATCAAGGAGGCGGTCGAGGAGTAGTGGCCAGCGGCCGGGAAACCGGAGGCCGCGCCGGCCGGCATGGACGGGCAGGACGCCGAGTTCGCCCGCGCCGCGATGCCCGGCGCCCACTACGTGAACCACCCCTGGCGGATCCGGGCGGCCGAGCACAAGCCCGCCCAGCTCGACGCCGCGCTCGCGGCCGGCTTCGCCGTCCCCGACACGATCGTCACCACCGACCCCGATCAGGCCCGCGCCTTCTGCGCCGAGCAGCCGGGCGGGGCGGTCTACAAGCCGCTGTGGAACTCCCCCTACACGGACGGGGACGGCCAGCCGGTGCAGGCCTGGGTCGCCGAGGTCTCGCCGGACGAGATCACCGACGCCGTCGCCGCCTGCCCGCACCCCTTCCAGGCCCGCCTGGCCAAGGACTTCGATGTGCGGCTCACCGCCGTGGGCACCGAGCTCTTCGCCGTCCGCATCGACAGCCCGGACCTGGACTGGCGCCGCCGCCAGCACCTGCTCACCCACACTCCGATCGACGTCCCGACGTCGGCGCGCCGCTCCGTGGCCCGTTACCTGGAGCACTTCCGGCTCGTCTACGGCGCTTTCGACTTCGCCGTCACCGCAGACGGCCGCTGGCACTTCCTCGAGTGCAACAGCAACGGGCAGTGGGCGTTCTTCCCGCCTCCGGCCACCGACGCCATCGCCACGGCGATCGCCGACCAGCTCCAGAAGGGCCCCGCCGCATGACCACCACCGCAGCCGCCGCGGATCTGCGCGCGGCCCTCGTCGGGCAGCTCACCGGCGGCGGAGGCCTCACCGACCCGCACTGGCGCGCCGCCGCGGCGGCCGTACCGCGCGAGGCCTTCGTCGGCGACCACTTCCGCGAAGTCCCCGGCTCCTTCCCCACCTCCTACGAACCGGTCCGCGCGGGCGACGACGGCTGGCTGGAGGCCGTCTACACCAACCAGACCCTCATCACCCAGCTCGACAGCCGGATCCACCCCGCCGACACCGACGGGCCGGTCACCGGATCCCCCTCCTCCTCGTCCACCCTGCCCTCCCTGGTCCTGCGCATGTGGCAGCAACTCGACGTCCACACCGGCCATCGCGTCCTGGAGATCGGCACCGGCACCGGCTACTCCACCGCGCTGGGCGCCCACCGCCTCGGCGAGGAGAACATCGTCAGCATCGAAGTCGACCCCGGCCTCGCCGAACGCGCCGCCACCTCCCTCGAAACCGCCAGGTACACCCCGCACCTGGTCGTCGGCGACGGCCTCGCCGGCCACAAGCCCCTGGCCCCCGTACGACCGGCTCATCGCGACCTGCGCGGTGCGCACGCTGCCCTACCCCTGGCTGCACCAGGTCAAGCCCGGCGGAAGAATCCTCGTCACCTTCTCCGGCTGGCAGTACGGCTACGGCCTCGCCCTGCTGACCGTCACCGACCCCGGCGAGGCCACCGGCCGCTTCCTGCCCGGCTGGACCAGCTTCATGACCGCCCGCCCCCACGACCGCCCCCCACGCCAGAACCCCACCCTGCTCCCCGGCGACGAACGCCCCACCCGCATCGACCCCACCACCATCACCACCTGGACCGGAACCTGGGTCGCCCAACTCGCCGCCCCCTCCGCCGAACGCATCACCGCCGGCGACCAGCAGATCCTCGTCGACCACGCCACCGGCTCCCAGGCCCGCACCCAACCCGACGGCCACGGCGGCTGGACCGTCACCCAACGCGGCCCGCTACGCCTGTGGGACCAGGTCGAGGACGCCATCGAGGCCTGGCAGGCGGCCGGCGCACCGCACCAGGAGCACTTCGGCATCACCGTCACCGGCGACGGCCAGCGGGTCTGGCTCGGCGACGAGGACGGGCCCGGCTGGCGCCTGCCGGTGTGACCGTGCTGCCTACGCGGAGCCCGTGCCGGAGGAGAGTGACGCGTCGGGAACGGAGGCAGCCTCGGTGCGCCGACGCCTCGGACGCTGGTGGCAGTTGGCGACCACGGCACCCGGGGGGCCGTCCGCGCACAAGCTCACCGGAAGAGCGCAGGGCGCACTCGACGCGGTGGCGTCCGGACGTCGGATCTCGACCGCGCTGCGGACCGAGGTCCGCTCCGCGCACGCGGGGATGTCTCCTGTACGCGCCGTTGGCGACGGCCTGGCCGTCCGTCGGCCTTGCGACGCCCAGCGCCAGGAACCGGACCGGCGTTCCCTGGGATGCGGCGGCCGTGGACCGTCGTCTGTCGCAGGCCCGCGGCCAGTTCGACTCCACCGCCAAGGCCCCGGGCGACTACTACGCGGAAGACGTCGGCAAGGCCACCAAGGCCGCCGCCGACCTCGACAAGGCCGTGGAACAGACCATGGGAGGCGGACCGGGAATCCCCGACGCCAACCGGGCGTGGTGGGACTCGCTGGACCCGGCCACCCGCCAGCAGTTCCTCCAGGACCACCCGGACAGGATCGGCGCGCTGGACGGCCTGCTCGCCAGGGCCGGAAGACCCTTCCCTGCGGCGGGTGCACCGCTTGGATCGAGTCCACGCCGTCCCTCCGGAGCAATGGCCCCGCCGCTGACCCTGCCGATAGCGACCACCCGCGGCCCCGGCGGGTGGCAGGATGCGCGGGTGGAGGAGATCCTGCGGGCCGCCGAGCGATTGTTGGCCACCTCGTTGTCCGAGCCCGTCGACCTGGGTGGGAGCGCCCGCAGCGCGGTGCTGCGCTGCCGGACGGCCGACGGGCGGAGCGTCATCGTCAAGGCCTACACCGGCGGGCCCGACGCCCTGCGAGGGTTCACCGCGGAGGCGGCCGGGCTCGCGCTCGGCCTGGCGGGCCCGCCGCTGCTCGGGGTGGATCCGGACGTGCCGCTGGTGGTGCTGGCGGACCTCGGGGACGCGCCCAGCCTGGCGGACGTGCTGCTGGGGGACGACCCGAAGGCGGCCGAGGAGGGGCTGCTGGCCTGGGCGGGCGGGCTCGGCCGGCTGGCGGCCCGGTCGGTGGACCGCCGGGCCGACCTCACCCGGCTGTGGGCGCGGTACGCCAAGGGGATGCCGACCTGGGCGGACGAGCCGTGGATCCGGCGCAACGCCGCCGTCTTCCCCGGGGTGCTCGAAGCGGCCGGCGTCGCGGTGCCGGACGGGCTGGCCGAGGAGCTGGAGCGGATCGGGACGGCGGGCGGGGAGGAGTACCCGGCGTTCACTCCGGGGGACACCTGCCCGGACAACAACTTGCTCACCCCGCAGGGGCTCCGGCTGCTGGACTTCGAAGTCGCCTGCTACCAGTCGGTGTTCCTGACCGCGGCGTACTGCCGGATGCCGTTCGCCACCTGCTGGTGCGTCTTCGCCCTCCCCGCCGGGCTCGCCCGGCGGATCGAGGAGGCGTACCGGGCCGAGGTCGTCCCGGTGTATCCGGCGCTGGCCGAGGACTCGGTGTGGGAGGCCGGGATGCGGCAGGCCGTCGCCGTGTGGACGGTGAACGCGACCGTACGCCTGCTTCCGCGCACCGCCGAGGACCGCCCGACGCACCGCACGCGGCGGCCGGTGCCGACCTGGCGCCAGGTGCTCAGGCACCGATGGGAGACGGCGGCGGCACTCGACGGGCTCCCCGCGTTCACGGAGACGATGCGGCTGCTGCACGAGGTCGCCGACGGTTGGGGGACGGCCCCGCTGCCGGGCTACCCCTGCTTCGCGCCGGGCCGGGCCGCACACGACGGGTGACGGCCGCGCCGCCCGTGCCGCCGCGGGCGTGGACGGTGCCGCCGCGCCCGAGGGGGTGTGACAAACAGCCGCGGTCCGGCGCTGAACAGGTACGACCACCGCACCGTGCGGTCCGCCGGGACCGGCGGGCGCAGCCGTGGTAGCCCTGTGAACCGACGACATCTGGACTCCGACACCGTGCCCGTCACACCGTACGGCCCGTGGCCGACCGCCGAGGAACAGCCACATCCTCCACTGGTCCCGAGGTATGTTCGGGGCCTGCCGGCCGACGAACCGCCCGCCGCCACCCCGACCGACCACCTCGCCCCCGTGGCCGGTCCCGTCGGCCACCATCCGTGGTCCGACGACGCGCAGGACCCGCCGACCGCCGAGCTGCCCGCCGTCACCGATGCCCCGGGCGGGCAGCCCCCGTCCGTGCCCCCGCCCGTGTTCGTCGACGCCTCCGGACGCCGTCAGCGCCGGATCCGCCGGCTGGGGGCGGCGCTGGCCGTGCCGGCGGGTGGGTACCTCGTCCTGTTGGCCAGCACCCTGCTCGGCGGCCCCACCGTGAACGCTCCGTTCCTCCCGGTGCCCCAGCCTCCCGCGCCGAGCGCTCCCTCCCGGGCGGCCACACCGTCAGCGGTGCCCTCCGCCGCTCCGGAGGCCGCCGCGCCGCCCGGCGCGCCGCCCACCGTGGCGCCCGCCCGCCAAGCCGGCGTCGCCCAGGGCGGGGACCGGAACCCGCAGGCGACCGGCGTGCCGGCCGAACCCGCCGCCGGGCAGACCGGCGTCCCCGTCGGTACCGGCTCGCCGGCTCCCGGCGCCACCTCCGCGGCACCGCCGAGCGCACCGCCCGCCGCCGCGGCCACCCCCGGGCGCGGCCGTCCCACCGTCCCGCCGGGCAACTCGGGCAACAAGCCCGTCAAGCCCTGACGGCCGGCCGTCCGGGCACCCGGCCCCTGACCCCCTGCCACCAAGGTGGCCCATCCCATGACCCGCACCCCGAAAGCAGCACCCGTGAGCACAGCGCGCCGGCGACGAGCCCCTGCCCCCAACCGCACCCGAAGAGGCCGGCGCGGGGTGGTGAGGCAGCGCCCGGTGCGCACCCACTGGCTGCTGCTCACCGCCCTGTTGCTCACCCTCTCCGGTGCCCTGCTGCTCCAGGGCTACACCCAGCACAGCTTCGACGACCGCCCCGACCAGGCGGCCAGGCACACGAGTGCCGACAGCGTGCCGAAGCAGGTCCTCGACGGCGGTCCGGTGATCGACGCCGCCGGCCCGCAGCCGCGCAGCGCCGCCCCCGGGCCCGGCACGGTCGCCCTCACCTTCGACGACGGCCCCGACCCGACCTGGACCCCGCAGGTCCTCGACGTCCTGCGCCGCGAGGGAGTGCACGCCACCTTCTTCGTGGTCGGCACCCAGGCGGCCGCCCACCCGGACCTGGTCCGCCGGATCGTCGCCGAGGGCCACCAGATCGGCGTGCACACCTTCACCCACACCGACCTCGGCCCCGCGCCCGACTGGCGCCGCTCGCTGGAGCTGCGCGAGACCCAGCTCGTGCTGGCCGGCTCGGCCGGGGTGACCAGCTCCCTGCTGCGGCCGCCGTACTCGTCCAGCCCGGACGCCCTGGACGACCGCCAGTGGGACGCCGTGCGGCGGGCCGGCCAGGCAGGGTACCTGACGGTGCTCACCACCCAGGACAGCGAGGACTGGCGCCGGCCGGGGAGCGCGCAGATCGTGAAGTCGCTCGACGACGCTCCGGCGGGCCCGGGACGGATCGTGCTCATGCACGACGCGGGCGGCGACCGCTCGCAGACCGTGGAGGCGCTCTCCACGGCGTTGCCCCGGTTGAAGGCCCGCGGGTTGCGCTTCGCCACCGTGAGCGAGGCTGTCGGTCTGGCGGACCCCGTCCACCGGGCCGGGACGGCCGACCGGCTCCAGGGGACCGCGTTCATCTGGATCCTCCGGAGCGGTGACTGGACGCTCGCCGTCCTGGGCTGGTTGCTGTGGGCGGCGGGCGTGATCAGCGTGCTGCGCGCCGTGGCCGTCCTGGTGGCCGCGCGCCGGCACAAGCGGCTGCGCCGTCGCCGCTGGGGAGCGCGGGTGACCGAACCGGTCAGCGTGATCGTGCCCGCGTACAACGAGTCCGCCGGGATCGAGGCCGCACTGCGGTCGCTGCTCGCCTCCGACCACCCGGTGGAGGTGATCGTGGTCGACGACGGGTCCACCGACGGCACGGCCGATCTGGTCGAGTCGCTCGACCTGCCGTACACCCGGGTGATCCGGCAGGAGAACGCGGGCAAGCCGGCCGCCCTCAATGCCGGCATCGCGGCCGCCCGCGCGGAGCTGCTGGTGATGGTGGACGGTGACACCGTGTTCGAGCCGGATGCCGTCCGGCACCTGGTGCAGCCGTTCTCCGACCCCTCGGTCGGAGCGGTCTCCGGCAATGCCAAGGTGATCAACCGTGGTGGGCTGCTGGGTCGTTGGCAGCACATCGAGTACGTGGTCGGCTTCAACCTCGATCGCCGGCTGTTCGATCTCGCCGAGTGCATGCCCACCGTGCCCGGAGCGGTCGGCGCCTTCCGCCGCTCCGCGCTGCTGGCGGTCGGCGGCGTGGGCGAGGAGACGCTGGCCGAGGACACCGACCTCACCATGGCGCTCTGCCGGGCCGGTTGGCGGGTGGTCTACGAGGAGCGGGCCAAGGCCTGGACCGAGGCCCCCGCCTCGCTGGGCGCCCTGTGGCGGCAGCGCTACCGCTGGTGCTACGGCACCCTGCAGGCGATGTGGAAGCACCGCGGCGCGCTGTTCCAGGGCGGGCAGGCCGGCAAGCTGGGCCGACGCGGGCTGCTCTACCTGCTGATGTTCCAGGTCCTCCTGCCCCTGCTCGCCCCGGTGGTCGACGTCTTCGCGCTGTACGGACTGGTCTTCCTCGATCCGGTGCGGATCGTCGGGCTGTGGGCGGCGTTCCTGCTGGTCCAGATGCTGATGGGCGCCTACGCCTTCCGGCTCGACAAGGAGCGGCTCGGACCGCTGTGGAGCCTGCCGCTGCAGCAGTTCGTGTACCGGCAGCTGATGTACCTGGTGGTGATCCAGTCGGTCTTCACCGCGCTCGCGGGATCCCGCCTGCGCTGGCAGCGGATGCAGCGGTACGGCACGCTCCGGGTGCCCGCGGGGAGTTGAGCCGGGCCCGCGGGAGGTCGAGCCCGGCCCTGCCGGTCGGCCCGTCGGTCGGTGGGCCCGTGGCGGGGCGGCCCCGGGCCGGAGCACCCGTGGTGGGGGCGTCTGTTCGGCCCGGGGACCGAACAGGCGCCGGCCCGGAGGGTTGTCGAGAAGGTGTGCAGGCCGTGTCCGAGGGCTTGTGCCGTTCCACGGGCCTACCCATACTTCCCGTCAGCGCCTGTCAGGGGCAGCTCATCCGTGGTGGCTCCCCAGAGCCGCCGCCGGGTGTTGGGCGTCCTTCCCTGATCGCGCCTCACGGCCTCCCACACCCTCAGGGGGGCCTCTCACTCCCAGGAGGAGACCCAGTGAGGACCACGCGCACCATCCCCCACACCGGCACCGCGAGGGCCACCCGGCTGCTCGCCGCCGCCGTCGGCCTGCTGTCCGCCACCGCGGTGGCCGCGCCGAGCGCGGTCGCCGCTCCCGTTCCGTCCGCCGGCCAGGCCCGACTGGCGGCGGTGAGCGACGCCGTGCAGCGGACGGACGTCAACGGCATCGCCTGGTACGTCGACCAGGCGTCCGGCCGCGTCGTCGTCACGGCGGACGACACCGTGTCGACGGCCTCGATCGCCAGGATCAGGCAGGCCGCGGGCCCCGACGCGGCCACCCTGCGCATCCAGCGCACCACCGGGACCTTCCGCCCCCTGCTCGCGGCCGGTGACGCCATCTACGGCGGTCAGTACCGCTGTTCGCTCGGCTTCAACGTGGTGAGCGGCTCCACGTACTACTTCCTCACCGCAGGGCACTGCGGGAACGTCGCGAACACCTGGTACACCAACTCCGGTCACTCCACGCTGATCGGAGCGACCGTCAACTCCAGCTTCCCGGGCAACGACTACGCCCTGGTCCGCTACGACAACGCCGCCCTGAGCCACAGCGGCGGGTTCTCCTCCGCCCCGGACGCCGTCGTCGGCGAATCGGTCAAGCGCACCGGGTCGACCAGCGGCACGCACGGCGGGACCGTCACCGGGCTCAACGCCACCGTGCGCTACTCCGACGGCGGCACCGTCCGCGGCATGATCCAGACCAACGTCTGCGCCGAGCCCGGGGATTCGGGCGGTCCGCTGTACGACGGCTCCAAGGCCCTCGGCATCACCTCCGGCGGCAGCGGGGACTGCAGCACCGGCGGCACCACCTTCTTCCAGCCGGCCAACGAGGCACTCGCCAAGTACGGCGTCAGCGTCTTCTGACCCCGATCCTCGTTCCTCCGGCCCGCCGGGCCGGACCCCCGGCCGCGTGCGGCGGCCGGGGACCGGCCCGGCGGGCGCCGGGCATCCACCCGGTGGCACCCCGATGGTGCCGAACAGCGGACGCCGGAGGTTCCGGCGGTCCGGAAGGGAGCTCCCAGCAGTGCCGATCACCGATTTCCGCGCGGTCCTCGGACGGGCGGCAGGCGCCGCCCTCGCGGGCGCGCTCGC
This sequence comes from Kitasatospora sp. NPDC005856, assembly GCF_040629945.1. Lineage (NCBI taxonomy): Bacteria > Bacillati > Actinomycetota > Actinomycetes > Kitasatosporales > Streptomycetaceae > Kitasatospora > Kitasatospora sp. NPDC005856. The sequence goes on from NZ_JBEXWT010000008.1 coordinate 83,715, forward strand.
CGCGGGCGCGTTCGTCACGGGAACGACGCCCGCCGCCGCGATCAACTCCTACAACGCTTCTCCGGCACCGGAACGCACCGAGGTCGGGGCCTTGGTGGTGCAGTGGGACGACGACGGCGATCCCGCCACGCCGGACCGGGTGGACTGGATGTGCTCGGGCACCATGGTGGACGCCGACACGTTCCTGACCGCCGCGCACTGCACCAGCGACTGGCCGGCCGGCGCCCGTTTCCACGTCTCGCTCGACCAGGACGTCCAGGCCGGTCTGGACGCCGCCCGGGCCGCTCACCCGGGCGACCCGTCGGCCGTCGCCGCGGCGGTGGGCGTCGAGGGGACGGCCCATCAGGACCCGGCCTACCCGGGGCCGTCGTCGGACCCCCACGACATCGCCGTCATCCAGCTGCCGGCGGCGGCCGTGGCCGCGCGCTGGACGTTCACCCCGGCCGCGCTGCCCACGGAGGGCCGGCTCGGCGCGCTCGGGCCGCGGCAGCTCGACGCGACCCCGTTCACCGTCGCCGGCTACGGCACCCAGGAGGCGCAGCGCGGCCCCGGCGGCCTGACGCACCCGGGCGGCGGCGTACGGATGAAGGCACCGGTGGGCTTCGACGCGCTCAACGCTCCGTGGGTGCGGCTGGCGATGACCGCGCCGCAGGGCAACGGCGGTGCCTGCTACGGGGATTCGGGCGGCCCGAACTTCGCCGTGATCGGCGGGCGGTCCCTGCTGGTGGCGACGACCATCACGGGTGACGGTCCGTGCTACGCGACCAATGTCGCGTACCGGCTCGACACGCCCGTCGCCCGGGCGTTCCTCGCCCCGTTCGTCGCTCTTCCCTGACGGAGGGTGAGCCGGGCGGCGCCGCGGCCTCGTGCCGGGCCGCCGCCCGGCGGGAAGGGCCGAAGGGAAGGGCCGGCGGGAAGGGTCGGCGGCGGACATCCGGGGGCCGGTCAGGGGTCGGTCGGGCCGACTCGTGCGCTTGTCATGCCCAAGTTGGACGAGGTGTTACCAGCGGGTAGTCTCTGGGTGTCTTGCGGGCGAACAGCACGATGCCCGCCATGTTCTGAAGGAACCTCACGTGTACCGACCCGGCTCCCGCCGACCCCGTCGCGCCCTGCGCGGCACCCTCGCCGCCGTCGCGGCCACCACTGTCCTCTCGGTCCTGCTGACCGCGCCCTCCCATGCCGTCCCCGCCTCCGCCGCCCCGGCGCAGGGCGCGGACGCCACCCACATCGATGCCGTCGAGCAGGCGCTGCGCGAGGTGTCGCCCGGCCTGGAGGGCACCGTCTGGCAGCGCACCGAGGGCAACGCCCTGGCCGGCGCCGACCGCGTCGGCGGCCCCGCCGACTGGCTGTTCCAGACGCCCGCCTGCTGGGGCGACGCCACCTGCGCCGACCGGCCCGGCACCCGCGCGCTGCTCGCGAAGATGACCGCCGACGTCTCCGCCGCCACCCGGACCGTCGACGTCTCCAGTCTCGCGCCCTTCCCCGACGGCGGGTTCGAGGACGCCCTGGTCGCCGGGCTCAAGGCCTCGGTCGCCGCCGGGCACCGCCCGGTGGTGCGCGTCCTGGTGGGCGCGGTGCCGCTGTACAGCGCCAACGTGCTGCCGTCGCGGTACCGGGACGAGCTGGTCGCCAAGCTCGGACCGGCCGCCTCGTCGGTCAGCCTGAACATCGCCTCGATGACCGCCTCGCGCACCGCCTTCTCCTGGAACCACTCCAAGCTCCTGGTGGTCGACGGACGGACCGTCCTCACCGGCGGCATCAACGGCTGGAGCAAGGACTACATCGACACCGCGCACCCCGTCTCGGACGTCGACCTCGCGCTCGGCGGCCCCGCCGCGACCTCCGCCGGCCGCTACCTGGACACCCTGTGGGAGTGGACCTGCGGCCGGGTCGGCGTCTTCGACAACGCCTGGTTCGCCTCCTCGGACGGCGGCGCCTGCCGCCCGTCGGTCGAACGCGAGCTCAACCCGCCCGCCCCCGCCGCCGGGAACGTCCCGGTGATCGCCGTCGGCGGCCTCGGCGTCGGCATCAAGGACGCGGACCCCTCCTCCGGCTACCGGCCCGGTCCCGTCGCCGGGGCCGCGGACGCCAAGTGCGGCCCGCTGACCCTGCACGACAACACCAACGCCGACCGCGACTACGAGACCGTCAACCCCGAGGAGAACGCCCTGCGCGCCCTCGTCGGCAGCGCCCAGCGGCACGTCGAGATCTCCCAGCAGGACCTGAACGGCACCTGCCCGCCGATCTCGCACCACGACGCCCGGCTCTACGACACGCTGGCCGCCAAGCTGGCCGCCGGGGTCAAGGTGCGGATCGTGGTCAGCGACCCGGCCAACCGGGGCACCGTGGGCAGCGGCGGCTACTCGCAGATGAAGTCCCTCACCGAGATCAGCGACGTGCTGAAGGCCCGGCTCACCGCCCTCACCGGCGACCCGGGCAAGGCCTCCGCGGCCCTGTGCGGCAACCTCCAGCTCGCCTCCTTCCGCGCGGCCCCCGCAGCCACCTGGGCCGACGGGCACCCGTACGCGCTGCACCACAAGCTGGTCGCGGTCGACGACTCGGCCTTCTACATCGGCTCGAAGAACCTGTACCCGGCCTGGTTGCAGGACTTCGGCTACATCGTCGAGGACCGCAACGCGGCCGCGCAGCTCGACCGTGACCTGCTCGGCCCGGAGTGGAAGTACTCGCAGGCCGCCGCCACCGTCGACTGGTCCACCAGGACCTGCCACGCCTGACGGCCGACCAGTGGGTTCTCCCGGCCCCGGCCCGTCTGGGGCGGGAGCCCGCCGCGGGCGGTCCGTCTCCCGGGTCGGGTCCGGCCCGGGCGATCGGACCGACCGCGGCGGGCGCGTGCTCCCGGCCGACCGGCGGTGGCGTGGGTAGCGTTGGCGGTCATGAACGAGGCGATGTGGTGAGCCCCGCGGGGGAGCCCGCCGGGTCACCTGGTGAGGGCGGGCTCCCGGGGCCGGGGGAGGATCCGGACGAGCGGTTGGAGGGCGTCGCCGCGCAGCTGCGCGCCCTGGCGAGGTCGACGGACCGGCTGCAGGGGCTGCTGTCGGCGGTGGTGGCCATCGGCGGCGATCTGGACCTGCCGGCGGTGCTGCACCGCATCGTCACCACGGCCATGGAGCTGGCCGGTGCCCGCTACGGCGCGCTCGCCGTCCTCGCCCCCTCCGGCGACCACCTGGAGCAGTTCGTCACCGCCGGTCTGACGGAGGAGGAGCGCGCGGCACTCGCCGGGATCGACTTCCCGCACGGGTGCGGAGTGCTCGGCCAGCTGATCCGCCACCCCGAGCCGCTGCGCGTGGACGACATCCCCTCCCACCCGGCCTCCGTCGGCTTCCCCCCGGGCCATCCGCCGATGCGGACGCTGCTCGGCGTGGCGGTCACCGTCCGCGGCGAGATCTACGGCGACCTCTACCTCTCCGAGCGCGTGGACGGCCGGCCGTTCGACCAGGACGACGAGGAGATCGTGCGGGCCCTCGCGGGCGCGGCGGGCATCGCCATCGACAACGCCCGTCTGTTCGGCTACCTGCGCGACAGCGCGGAGCAGTTCCAGCGCCTGCTGCTGCCCACGCTGCCGGACCTGGCTCCGTTCTCCGGGGCCGCGGTCTACCGCACCGCCGCCGAACCGGCCGGAGTCGGCGGCGACTGGTACGACGCCGCGGTCCTGCCCGACCAGGCCTGCGTCGCCGTCATCGGCGACGTCGTCGGCCACGACCTGCACGCCGCCGCCGCGATGGCCCAGGCCCGCAACATGCTCCGCGCCCTGCTGTACGACCGGAGGAGCCCGCCCAGCTCGGTGCTGACCCAGCTCGACGTCACCGTGGGCGCGATCACCGACCTGCCCGTCACCACCGCGTGCCTGGCCCGGATCGAACCCGCCGCCGAGGGCTGGACCCTCCACTGGAGCACCGCCGGCCACCTGCCGCCCCTCGTCCTCACCCCCGACGGCCGCGCCCGGTACCTGCAGGGCGAACCCGGCATCCCCCTGGGGATCGATCCCGAGCTCCACCGGCCCGACCACATCCACCCCCTGCCCGCGGGCAGCACCGTCGTCCTGTTCACCGACGGCCTCGTCGAGCACCCCGCCCGTCCCATCGACCACGGCCTGGACGCCCTCGTCGACCTCGTCGCCGCCCACGCCGACCGCCCGCTGGACGAGCTCGTCCGCATCCTCGCCGACCGGCACCCGAGCGACGGCCACGACGACATGGCGATCCTCGCCATCCGCACGCCTCCCGGGGATCCGACCTAGCGGCGCCTGCGCGGGCGCCGCGTGCCGTGGACCGATGCTTCGTCAGTCCTCGTGGGAGGCGCGGTGGTTGGTCGCCCCTGGGGTGCGGTGTCGCGCGGGTGGTCAGAGGAGGCGGCGCAGGAGGCGGTTCTTGAGGGGGGTGAAGGGCGGGTACGCGAGGCGCATGGGGTCGGCGGCCAGGGGCTTGTCGAGGACGGCCTTGAGGTGGCTGAACGTGTCGAGGGAGTAGACGCCGTGGTAGCGGCCGAGGCCGCTCTCGCCGACACCGCCGAAGGGGAGGCCGGGGACGGTGAGGTGGGCGTTGGGGGCGCCGAAGGAGAGGGCGCCGGAGGAGGTTTCGGCGGTGAGGCGGCGCTTGGTGGCGGCGGAGGAGGTGAAGGCGTAGAGGGCGAGGGGCTTGTCGCGGGCGGTGATGAAGGCGATGGCGGCGTCGAGGTCGGGGACGCGGAGGATCGGCAGGACGGGGCCGAAGACCTCCTCGCGCATCACCGGGGCGTCGGGGTCGACGTCGGCGAGGACGGTGGGGGCGAGGTAGCGGGTGGCGCGGTCGTGGTCGCCTCCGGTGACGAGACGGCCGTCGGAGAGCAGGGCGGTCAGACGGTCGAAGTGGCGCTCGGTGACGATGCGGCCGTAGTCGGGGCTCTTCGCCGGCTCGGCGCCGTACATCTCGCGGATCGCGGCGGTCAGGTGCCGTTCGAGCGCGGTCGCGGTGCCGCCGATGGCGAGGACGTAGTCGGGGGCGGTGCAGCTCTGGCCGGCGTTCATGTACTTGCCCCAGGCGATCCGGCGGGCGGCGGTGGCGAGGTCGGTGCCGGGCTCGACGACGACGGGGCTCTTGCCGCCCAACTCCAGGGTGACGGGGGTGAGGTGGCGGGCGGCGGCGGCCATCACGATGCGGCCGACGGTGCCGTTCCCGGTGTAGAAGACGTGGTCGAAGCGCTGCTCCAGCAGGGCGGTGGTCTCCGGCACCGCGCCCTCGACCACGGCGACGGCCTGCCGGTCGAGCACGCGCGGCAGCCAGTGGGCGAGCAGGGCCGAGGTGGCCGGGGCGAGCTCGCTGGGCTTGACCACCGCGCAGTTCCCGGCGGCGATCGCGCCGACCAGCGGGGCCAGGGCGAGCTGCAGCGGGTAGTTCCAGGGGCTGATGATCAGCACGGTGCCGAGCGGCTCGCGCACCGTACGGGCCCGGGCGGGCTGCAGGGCGAGCGGCACCGGTACCCGGCGCGGGCGCAGCCACCGGTCGAGGTGGCGCAGGGCGTGGTCGATCTCGTTGATCGTGAGGCCGATCTCGCCGGTGTACGCCTCGGTGGCGCTCTTGCCGAGGTCGGTGTGCAGAGCGGTCGCGAAGGCGGCCTCCTGTTCGGTCAGCAGGCGTCGCAGGGCGCGGAGTTGGGCCTTGCGCCAGGCGACGGGCCTTGTGCGGCCGGTGGCGAAGGCGGCGTTCAGGCGGGCGACGGTGGCCGCCGCGTCGACGGGCGGGGTGGCGGGGCTCGCGGTGTCGGTGGTCATGCCGCCGAGCATAAACGAAACGAAACGCTTTCGTTTCTACTTTTGGATAGAATCGACGGCATGACGCGCAGCACGCCTCCCTCCCGCCCTGAAGGCCCCGCGTCCGCGGCGCGCCGGGGCCGCCCCCGCGACGCCGCCCGGGACCGCGCGCTGCTGGACGCCACGCTGGCCGTCCTGGCGGAGCAGGGCTACGGCGGGCTCACCACCGCCGCCGTGGCGGCCCGGGCCGGGGTGTCCACGGCCACGCTCTACCGGCGCTGGTCGTCCAAGGAGGAACTGGTGATCGCCGCCGCCGCGCTGCACGGCGAGGGGGTGTACGAGCAGCCCGACACCGGCGGCCTCGAGGGCGACCTGCGGGTGGTCCTGCGCGACAAGGCCGCCACCATGACCGGCGAGGGCGGCCGGTTGATCCGTGCCCTGATCGGCGAGGCCGCCCACAACACCGCCCTCGCGCAGGCGCTGGTGGGCGCCTTCCTCCAGCCGGTGTACCGGCGGGTGGAGGAGGTCGTACGGCGGGCCGTCGAACGCGGCGAGATCCCGCCGGTTGCGGACGTGGACCTGCTCGGCGAGGTCGCGCTCGGCCCGGTGATGAGCCACTTCCTGCTCACCCCGCGACCGCCGGACGACGTCGACCCGGCCACCGCCCGGGCCACCGCCGACCGGCTGCTGCCCTTCGTCCTGCGGGCCGTGGGCGGGCGGACCGACTGATCCGGCCGTCGGCTCGACCCTGTCAGGGATCTTGGTGTTCGCCTGCGGGTGATCATGGTGGTGCGCCTGAGAGCGCTGCCGCGGAGCACCCCGCGGGGCGCGGACGGATCGGCGCGTCGCGACGACGTGAAGCCGTACCGGGCGCCGGCCGCTCGGGCACCGGCATATGGCGTACGCCGCCGGGCGGGGTGACGGCCCGGGTGCCTAGCGTGACCTTCTGGGGGGATCCCGACACTTCCGCGGGCCCGGCCCGCGCCCTCCAGGAGGCAGTACCCATGAGACTTCGGGCATGTTCGAGCGCGCTGGCGAGCGCGGCGCTGACCGTCGGCCTGACCGCCGCCGCGACCCCGGCCGGGGCCGCCGAGCCGCGGCCGTTCCTCGACCGGCTGACCACCGTGTCCCCCGTCGCGTCGACCGTTCCGGAGAACGGGGACGTGAACCCGTACGGCACCTTCACCATCCGGGAGAGCATCGGTGACCTGCACCGGGGCAACGTCCTGATCAGCAACTTCAACAACTCGGCGAACTTCCAGGGCACCGGGACCACGTTGGTCCAGATCACCCCGGACGGGATCAGGACCACGTTCGCCACGATCGACCCGGCCCACCTGCCCGGTCCGTGCCCCGGCGGGGTCGGCCTCACCACGGCGCTGACCGTGCTGCCCGGCGGCTGGGTGGTGGTCGGCAGCCTGCCCACCTCGGACGGCACGTCCGCCACCGCCGAGGCGGGCTGCCTGCTGGTGCTCGACAAGCACGGGACGGTCCGCTCCACCATCGCCGGGGACGGCATCAACGGTCCGTGGGACATGACCGCCGTCAGCATCGGCGAGTGCAGCGAGCTGTTCGTCACCAACGTGCTCAACGGCACGGTCGCCGGCGGCGGCGCGAACGTCGACGAGGGCACCGTCCTGCGCATCACCCTGGAGGCCAGGGGCGACCAGCCCCCGGCCCGCACGGCCACCACCGTGATCGGCTCGGGCTTCCCCGAGCGCACGGACCCGGCGGCCCTGGTGGTCGGCCCGACCGGGGTCGGGCTCCACAACGGCACCCTCTACGTCGCCGACTCGGTGCTCAGCCGGATCACCGCCATCCCGGACGCGCTGACCCGCAAGGACAGCGCGGGCACCGGCCGGCTCCTCACCTCGGGCGGCGGCCTCAACGCCCCGCTGGGCCTGGCGATCGCCCCCGGCGGCGACGTCCTGACGGTCAACGGCGGGGACGGCAACATCGTCGAGACCAACCGGTCCGGACAGCAGGTGGCGGTCAAGCAGATCAACGGCGAGGGCAACCCGCCCGGCGCCGGCGCCCTCTTCGGCCTCGACCTGAACCTCGACCGCGACGCGGTCTACTTCGTCAACGACGCCGACAACGCCCTGGACGTCCTGCGGTGAGCGAGGGTGCTCACCGCAGCCTCCAGCGCGGCTCGCGCCCAGGAAGAGCCCACCGCCAAGGCCCTCATGCCGACTGAGGGCCGTTCGGATCCCCGTCACCGTGACGGGGATCCGAACGGCCGCGCTGACTCAGCCTCGCGGGCCGTCGGCCCGGCCGGAGCGGCCCCGTGACCGCTGCGCGACCGGGCGAACACTCACCCTCTCGGTCCGTAGGTGTTCAGGAACAGCACCGGGCCGTCCGGGTCGGTGCTCAGCGCCGCGGCGAACGCCTTGGCGGCGTACACGGGATCGAGGTGCAGTCCGGCCGCCTCGGCGACCCGGGCGGCGGCAGCGGCCCCGGGCGTCGGGTGGCCGTAGCCGCGGCCCAGGTGGGCGCGGGTCGAGGTGAGCCGGAGCGGCGGAAGGTCGACGGTGGCGCCGCGCCTGCGCAGGACGGCGGCGGTCCGGTCCGCGAGCCGGGTCAGATCGGCCGTGGCCAGCGGAAGGGTGTCGTTGGCCACCACCGCCAGGACCTCCGAGCGCAATCCGGCCAGTGCGCAGCCCAGGGCCAGGCCCGCGGCGGTCCCGCCGGAGCCGGCGGCGGTGACGATGCGCCGGGGTTCCGGCAGTTCGCCGGCGGCCACCTGGGCCGCGAGTTCCAGCCCCGCCTCGACGTAGCCGAGCACGCCGATCGGTGCGGAGCCGCCGGCGGGCAGATAGGACGGCAGCCGCAGGCCGCGCGCGTGGCGCAGGAAGAGCCATGGCGCGGCGGCGATCGTCAGCGGCTTGGAGCGGGTGAAGTGCAGCGTCGCGCCGGAGCGCCGCAGTCGGCGCAGTTGCTCGCGCACGTGCTCGTCCTCGGGCTGGTCGATCAGCGCGATGGCGGTGTCGATGCCGAGCTCGCGCCCGTACAGTGCCAACGCCAGCCCCCAGTTGGTCCCGGTCGCGCCGACGGTCAGCACGGTCCGGGTGCCGCGCCGGCGCAGCTCGGGCAGCATCCACTCCAGCTTGCGGACCTTGTTGCCGCCCCAGCCGCCGGATCCGTAACGGCTCTCGTCCTTGCACCACAGATCGCCCCGGCCGGTCCCGGTGAGTTCCCGTACCGGCGTCGGGGCGTGCCCGAGGCGGCGGAACGGCACGGTGTCCTCGAGTGCGGGCAGGCGCCGGTGCAGGTATGGAGTCGTCATGTCCAGCCCGTTCCACGGTGGTTGTGGGGAGTCGTCAGGATGCCCGCGCACGTCGCGGACGGCAAGCGGTTCGACGGCGAGCGCTCGTGCGCGACGCCTTCGGACGGTTGCTCCGGCGGGAAGGACCAGGCGCCGTGGCGACCTCGGCACCGGCGCCGAACCTCCACCTCATGGGTGTTGCGGACATGCTCAACGCGCCCCTAGCGTGAGTGCCCACGATGATCCATTCACGTGGAGAGGCTCACCCTTGATCTTCCGTCATGTCAGAAACGCGGCGCGGGCGGCCCTCGCCGCCGGTCTGCTCGTCACCGGCGTGCTCGGTGGCGCGTCGCCGGCGGCGGCCGCCACGGCACCGACGGCGCTGCCGGCGTCCGACTACACCCTCACGGCGGACTACCACAAGTACGACACCCTCAACTCGGCGCTCACCACGACGCTGGGGACCTCCGCCGTGCACACGGTGATGGAGAACGCGAACCACGACCGGCAGGCGCTCCCCTCGTCGTTCTCCGTCGCGGGCCTGTCCACCGGCTTCCGGTTCGACGACGGCGACAACTCCGACTGCCAGAGCTACCCGCAGGGCATCACCACCAGTCGGGACGCCGTCGGGACCGCGAACAGCGGCAACTACGACGGCCACCAGCTCGTGCTGGTGAGCTGGTACACCAAGGACGGCTGCGACGGCGCCCAGCAGCGCAGCCGGATCACCCTGGTCGACTGGGACGCCACCTACCCCAACGCCTACCGCAAGATCCTCCTGGTGGAGCCGACCGGCACCGCGACGGCGCCGGACTTCAAGGACGTCCCGATCCACGCCGGCGGCGTCTCCTGGTACGGCGACTACCTCTACGTCGCCGACACCGGGCGGGGCATGCGCGTCTTCGACATGCGCAAGATCCTCAACACCGACACCGGCGGCACCGCCGACCAGATCGGCCGGCAGTCCGCCTCCGTCTACTACGCCCACAACTACGCCTACGTGCTGCCGCAGATCGGCACGGTCACGGCGCAGACGACCTCCAGCGACAAGCTGGTGTGGTCGTCGGTCTCCCTGGACCGGGTCAGCAAGTCGATCGTGATGACGGAGTACACCTGCCAGTCGGGCTGCACCGACTACCCCAACCGCGCGCCGCGGGCCGTCCGCTTCCCGTTCGCCTCCGGGGCGACGACCTTCGCCGCGACGACGACCGCCAGTGAGGCCCTCCAGCTGCCCTGGTACAACCTCAACGGCGTGGCGTCCCACAACGGCCGGTGGTGGTTCAACTCCTCGGGGCAGAAGAAGCTCTACTACTGGACCCCGACCACCGGCCCCTCCACCTTCGCCTGGGTGGGCGGCGGCGAGAGCCTGTCCTACTGGGAGGATGCCACCAACCCCGACCTGCTGTGGTCGCTGCAGGAGACCGTGGGCGGACGCAACGTCTTCGCGGTCACCCAGGCCACCTACGGCGGCGGCTGAGCACCGGAACCGTACGCGGACCTCAACGTCCCGGTACCGCACGGGCGTTCGCAGTGACGAGGCTCCAGCTCCCGGGCTGGGGCCTCGTCCCCTTGCCGCGGCCGGTGGGCGCCGGGGGAGGCGGGAGCGGCCCGGCGCGTCCGGCTTCGAGGTGCGGGGGTGTCACAGGCCGAAGCGGGCGCGGTGGGTGGTGGGGACGAGGTCGGCGTACTCGGGGTGCTTGGTGATCCAGGCGCGGATGAAGGGGCAGTAGGGGAGGACGGCGAGCTGCTGCTCGCGTGCCGCGTCCAGGGCGGCGCGGGCCAGCCGGCCGCCGAGTCCGCGGCCCCCGAAGCGGGGGTCGATCTCGGTGTGGATGAAGGCGATCTCGTTGCCGGAGCGGTGGTACTCGGCGAAGCCGGCGAGTTCGCCGTCCTCCTGGATCTCGAAGCGGGACTTCTCGGCGTTGTCGGTGACGGACTGGTCCATGGTTCCTCCTGGTACGGCTGGATCGCCTGGTCGGCGCCCCTGACTATAGTTGAATTCTCAACTTTTGTCTCGGGGCGATCGACGCGCGGCACGAACGTGGCGGGCCGCCGCCGTCCCTCGGGGAACGGCGGCGGCCCGGCATGTGCCCGGTGGCGGCTCGGCTCAGACGCAGGTGAGGACGGGAGTCGCCCAGTCGGCGTGGTCGGAGGTGTTGCCGTCGCCGGCGTCGGTGACCTGGAGGGTGAGCTCGTTGGCGCCGGTGAGCGGGGCGCTGAGGTGCACGGCCGCCTTCGCGCCGGTCAGGGTCCCGCTGTCGGCGACCTTGACGCCGTCGGCGAGGATCTGGAAGACCACGGAGCCGCGGATTCCCGACTCGGCGTCGACGCCCACGTCGGTGCTCAGGTTGGTGCAGGTGCCGCCGAGGTAGTAGCTGACGGCGGAGGGGGCGTGGACGCCGAGGCCCTTGGCGTAGGTGGTCCCGCCGATGGTGAGGGGGAGTCCGTCACCGGCGGCCGTCTCGCCGTTGCTCTGGTCGCGCTCGACCGGGCCCCAGCCGTTGGAGGCGCTGGACCAGGCGAGGTCGCTGAGGGCGTGGGCGCCGGCGGCGGGGCCGGTGCCGCAGGCGATGCGGGGGTCCGCCCAGTCGGCGTGGTCGAAGGTGTTGCCGTCGCCGGCGTCGGTGACCAGCAGGCGCAGGTCGCCGCCGCCGGTGAGGTCCGCGCTCAGGCGCAGCGGTCCGTCGGTGCCGCGGCGGACGCCGCTGTCGGCGACCAGGGCCTGGTCGCGGTAGATCCGGAAGACCACCGAGCCGTTGGAGCCGGACTCGTCGTCGACACCGACGTCCACGGTGAGGTTCCGGCAGGTGCCGCCGAGGTGGTACCGGACATCGGAGCCCGCGTGCACGCCGAGGCCCTTGGCGTAGGTGGTCCCGCCGATCGTGAGGGCGTGCCCGTCGCCGGCGGCCGTCTCGCCGTTGCTGTGGTCGCGTTCGACCGGGCCCCAGCCGTTGGTGGCCGAGGTCCAGGCCAGGTCGCCGAGCCGCAGGAGGCCGGTGGGCAGCGGGGTCGGCGTCTTCGGGGTGACCCGGTACATCACGGTGCCGTGGGAGGGCACCGAGGCGCTGATCGCACCGGAGGAGGTGGTGGTCGTCTTCGACCACAGGTCCTTGACGGTGTACGAGGAGGCGCCGCCGATGCCGGCCGCCGCCGCGGTGGTGCTGATGGTCTGCGGGTTCGCGCTCTCGTTGGTGAGGGTGATCGCGCGGCTTCCGTCGGCCAGCGGCTTGCTCATGACGACCAGGCCGCCGGAGGAGGCGATGACGGTTCCCTGGGCGCCGAGCGGGTCCTGGTCGACGGCGATGACGTCGGTGTTCTTCAGGATCGCGAGGGTGGCCGGGCTCGCGGTGCGCAGGTCGCTGCCGATCAGCAGCGGGGCGGACATCTCCGCCCAGAGGCTGAAGTGGGTGCGGTACTCGGTGTCGGTCATGCCGCCGTTGCCGACCTCCAGCATGTCCGGGTCGTTCCAGTGCCCGGGCCCGGCGTACGGCGCCAGCGCCTGGTTGCCGTGCGCGATGGCGATCATGCTGGACCAGGAGTCGGAGATGTCGCCGGTGGTGCGCCAGGAGTTGCCGAGCGGTTCGGCCCAGGTCCAGGGCTGGTTGCTGCCCCACTCGCAGATGCTGTACAGGATCGGGCGGCCGGTGGCCTTCAGGGCGTCGCCCATCGCCTGGTAGCGCTGCCGGGCGTCCACACCCATGTTGTTGCAGTTGTCGTACTTGAGGTAGTCGACGCCCCAGGAGGCCCACAGGTTCGCGTCCTGCTGCTCGTGGCCGAGGCCGCCGGGGAAGCCCTGCACGTCGCAGGTCGAGACGCCGGCGCTGGAGTACAGCCCGAACTTCAGGCCCTTGGAGTGGACGTAGTCGGCGACCGCCTTGATGCCGTTGGGAAAGCGCACCGGGTCGGGCACCAGGTTGCCGGAGGCGTCGCGGACCGGCAGCGCCCAGCAGTCGTCCAGGTTGACGTAGGTGTAGCCGGCGTCCTTGAGGCCCTGCGAGACGAAGAGGTCCGCGATGCCCTTGACCATGGACTCGTTGAACTCGGCCCGGCAGTGGGTGGAGTTCCAGTTGTTGAAGCCCATCTGCGGGGTGCGGGCCAGGGTGTTCTCCACCGCGGCCGCCGGGGGAGCCGTGGCGAGGTCGAGGCCGACGGCGGCCATGGCGGCGAGTGCGCCTCCGCCGGCGAGGAAGGTGAGCGCGGTCGTCATCGCGGTCAGGGATCGTCGAAGCCTGTGTGGTGCGGCAAGGGGCATGGGGGAGCTCCACTGTGACGGGACGGGGGATGTCGTGGCCGCCGGGGCGCGGTTGGGCGAAGTGCCGCCGGTCGACCGGCTTCTGATGGCAGGTCGGAGGAGCTGCTTCTTCCCGCTCGCGGGAGCGGGAAGCAACACGTGCAAACAGAAGCCATCACAATCGAACGTTCGGGTCACAGGAAAGCCCGCCGTTCACGTGGGCGTCAAGACCCCGGACACAAGGACTTGTTCATGGCTGCCTTGAAAGCCCCATAATCAGTCACAATCGAACACCGGTCGCGCAGTTGGCACCCAACGCGAGGCGGCCGCCGCGGGACGAACCCTCCCGTCGCGCGGCGACCACGACCGGGCCCGGCGGCCGCCCACCCGTCACAGCGGCGGCCCGACCGCGGAGTCGATCGCCCGCCAACTCGGCGTCAGCGGACGGACGGTGTACCGCCGCAGCGCCCGCCTCCAGGCGATGCCCGGCGCACGGGCCCGCTTCCACCTCGGCGTCCGGGCGAGCAGTCTCGGCGGGCTCCGACAGCGGACCTCACCCCGGTTCACGCACGGGCGCACCGATCGGCGCGGCGGCGACGCCCGGTATCGGCGGGCGGACCGCGCCCACGGTGGACGGCGCCCCGGAGGGACGGTGCGCCGGGCGGCGCGACCCCTTCGTCACGGCCCGCCGTCGAGGCGCGGCCGGTGCGGGGGCACGGCCGTCGAAACGCCGCCGATCGTGCGGGCAGGGTTGTCGAGGCGCGGCCGGTCGTGCAGGCGGGGCCGGGGGGCCGGTACTACTCTGAGAGCCGAGGTGACGACCGGGCGAGGACGACGCCACCGACCCGGGGACTCCGCTCAGCCGTCGGACGAATGGGAGACCCGCATGACCGACCGTGGCGGGAGCTGACGCGGGCCGATGGACGCAGCGGACGGCCAGGACGCCGGGAACGGGTCCCCGGCAGAGCCCGGACAGCACCGGTCGGCCCTGCACCGACTGCGTTCCCGGCTGCGGGTGCACAGTGTCGCCGGGCAGGTGTTCGTATGGCTGCTGGTCGTGGTGGTGGTGCTGGTCGGCGCGGCACTGACGGCACTCGTCCTGCAGGCCAACCGCTACGCCACGGGCGTGGCCGCGGGGCGCACCCGCGCCGCCGCCGTCGCCCTGGCGCAGGATCCCGGTGTGCTGAGCGCGATGGACAGCCCCGACCCGACCACAGTGCTGCAGCCGCTGGCCGACAGGGTCGTGAAGGAGGGCCGATTCGACTATGTCGTGTTCGCCAGCCCGCAGGGGATCCGCTACACGGCCGAGAGCCCCGAGCTGATCGGCAAGCACGTGATCGGCCCGTTCGAGCGCTCCCTCACCGGGCCGACCACCGACAGCTTCGAGACACCCATCGGACAGGTCGTGGAGTCCGGTGCGCCGATTCTCCGACCGGACGGCTCGGTCGCCGGAGCGGTCGGCGTCGGGATCAGCGTCGCCCACGTGGGCAGCGCGGTGAGCCGGCAGCTGCCGGTCCTGATCGGCGGCGCGGCGGCCGCGCTCGCCCTCGGCACCGTCGGGGCGGTGCTGGTGCGACGACGGCTGCGCCGCACGACGCACGGCCTGGGCCCGGCGGAGATGACCCGGATGTACGAGCACCACGACGCGGTGCTGCACGCCGTCCGCGAGGGCGTGCTGATCGTCGGCGGGGACGGACGGGTCGTGCTCGCGAACGACGAGGCCCGGCGGTTGCTCGACCTGCCGCCCGACGCGGAGGGGCGCAAGGTCACCGAGTTCGGGCTCGAACCCGGGCTGGCCGAGCTGCTGGCCTCGGGCCGGGCCGCGACGGACGAGGTGCACCGGATGGGGGACCGGCTGCTCGCCGTCAACAACCGCCCCACCGCCCCCTTCGGCGGCGGGCCGGGCGGCGTCGCGACCCTCCGGGACACCACCGAGCTGCGGGCACTGGCCGGGCAGGCCGAGACGGCCCGCGCCCGGCTGCAACTGCTCTACGACGCGGGGCTGCGGGTCGGCACCACCCTGGACGTCACCCGGACGGCCCAGGAGCTGGCCGACGTGGCGGTCCCCCGGTTCGCGGACTTCGCGACGGTCGAGCTGGCCGACCCGGTGCTGCAGGGGGAGGAACTGCTCTCGGACCCCGGCGTCGAGCAGGGCCCGCGGACCCACCGTACGACCGCCGGCAGCGGCAGCGACGGCATCGCCGACTGGCCGTTCATGCCCATCGGCACCGAGACCACCCCGCTCCCCGGCAGCCCGGAGGAGACCGCCCTCAAGACCGGGCACGCCGCGCTGACCGACGACCTGCGCCACGAGCACGCCTGGCGGGCGCGCGACCCGGAGGCCGCCGACCGGGTGCTCTCGTTCGGCGTGCACTCGCTGATCACCGCGCCGCTGCGGGCACGGGGACTGTCCCTGGGCACGGTGAACTTCTGGCGGGCGGGGGATTCCCCGCCGTTCGACGAGGAGGACCTCGCCTTCGTCGAGGAACTGGTGGCCCGGGCGGCGGTGTGCGTGGACAACGCCCGCCGCTACACCCGCGAGCACCGGATGGCCGAGACCCTGCAGCGCAGCCTGCTGCCCCGGGGCCTGCCCGAGCAGAGCGCCCTGGACGTGGCCTACCGCTACCTCCCGGCGCTGCGCGGAGTCGGCGGGGACTGGTTCGACGTCATCCCGCTGCCCGGCTTCCGGGTGGCCCTGGTCGTCGGCGACGTCGTCGGCCACGGCCTGCACGCCGCCGCCACCATGGGCCGGCTGCGAACCGCCGTGCTCAACTTCTCCGCCCTCGACCTCCCTCCGGACGAACTGCTCGCCCGCCTCGACGAACTGGTCACCCGGCTCGACCAGGACGAGGCGACCGGCGCCGGGGGCGAGGAGGAGAGCGCGCCCGTCACCGGAGCCACCTGCCTGTACGCGATCTACGATCCGGCCTCCGGACGGTGCACCATGGCAGGGGCCGGACACCCGCCGCCCGCACTGGTCCGTCCCGACGGCACCGTGGAGTACGCCGACCTGCCCGTCGGCCCGCCGCTCGGGGTCGGCGGACTGCCCTTCGAGACCGCCGAAATGCGCCTGGCGCCCGGGACCTCGCTGGTGCTCTACACCGACGGGCTGGTCGAGAACCGCCGACGCGACCTGGACACCGGACTCGCGGAGCTGCGCCTGTCCCTGGCGGGCGCCCAGGCCCACCGCTCCCCGGAGGACACCTGCCGGGCCGTGTTCGGCGCGCTGCTCCCACCGCGCCGCAGCGACGACATCGCGCTCCTCGTCGCGCGCACCCGGCTGCTCCGGCCGGACCAGATGGCCGAATGGAACGTGCCGTTCGACTTCGCCGCGGTCTCGCGCGTCCGCAAGGAGTGCAGCGACCAGCTGACGGCCTGGGGCCTGGAGGACCTGACCTTCACCGCCGAACTGATCCTCAGCGAACTGATCACCAACGCCGTCCGCTACGGCGCCGAGCCGATCCGGGTGCGCCTGCTGCGGGACCGCAGCCTGGTCTGCGAGGTCTCCGACGGCAGCAGCACCGCGCCCCACCTGCGCTACGCCGCCACCACGGACGAGGGCGGTCGGGGTCTGTTCCTGGTGGCGCAGCTGGCCGAGCGGTGGGGGACCAGGTACACGGCCCGGGGCAAGGTCATCTGGTCCGAACAACCGCTGACCGCGCCCGAGTTCCAGTTCGAGGCGCTGTTGGGGTGACGCCGGGTGCGGCACGCCCGGCCGACGCCGGCAGGGTCCCGTCGTCGGCGGGGCGAACGCGCGGTGCGGTCGCGGAGGTGACCCGTCAGACGACGGTGAGCAGTGTCCCCTCGTACGCCAGCCACTGGGCGAAGGCGTGCAGTCCCTTCGTGTGGCCGGTGGCCGGTGTCCATCCGGGCGGGCGGGGGCCTTCCGCGAAGTCCGGGTGGGGGGTGGGGAGTTCGGGTGCCTCCGGATCGATGTGGACCGGCACCGGGCGGACGGCGGTGTGTACGGCGTGCGCCAACTCGCTGAGTGTGGTGGGCTTTTCGCCGGCGATGGTCAGGGTGTGGGCGGTGGGGCGGGTGCGCAGCACCGCGAGGACGGCGTCGGCCAGGTCGTCCACGTACACGGCGTGCAGTTCGGCGTCGGGGCCGCCCTGGACGACCACCGGCCGGCTGCGCAGGGCGTCCCAGACCATGCGGCCGATGGGGGTGTTCCGGGAGCAGCCGGGGCCGTAGACCTCGCCGACGGCCAGGGTGTACGGCCGCGGGTCGTCGGGCAGGTGGATCCTCAGGCTCCGGGCCGGGGCGCGGTCGCGCAGGCCGGTGAGGTCGAGGACGGCGTCGGGTGCCTCGTCACCGGTGAGGTCGGTGAGCCTGCGCGTGAGGTGTTCGCCGAGTGGTGTGGCGCCGGCGCGGACGGTGAGCCCGGCGGCGCGGACGGCGAGGCCGGCAGCGGAGCCCGCGGGGCGCCGGGGCCGGCGGCGGGGGGTCGGGCGGTCGGCGGCCTCCCGCCCGGCGACCAGGGCCCGTCGTGCCACGGCGGCCAGGGCCTCGCGGCGTTCGGCGATCCGCTCCTCGGTGCTGGTGTTGCTGATGCCGCCCGGCCCGATCGTCGCGATCGCCTCGGCGTGGACCTCGGCCCGTACCGCCGGTGCGCGGCCCTCGACGTCCAGGCCGAGGCGGGCGGCCTCGTGGCCCATGGCGAGGGCGGTGAGCCAGGTGCCCCGCACGTCCGGCTCGTCCGGCTCCGCACCGGGCGGCGCGAACAGCGAGCGGGGCAGGTCCAGGCCGCGCAGGTACTGCTCGCAGTCCATGTGCAGCCACCGTTCGGGGCCCGGCCCGGCGACCCGTACCGCGCAGCGTGCGACGCCGTACTTGTAGAACGGCAGGACGGTGAGCCCGGTCAGCCGGCTCCCCTCGTCGCCGGGCCGGTCGCCGGGCAGGAAGCAGACCGAGCGGCGGGGCCCCCGGAAGGCGTTGCCGGAGATCGAGCCGTGGTCCTGGTGTTCGGCGAGGTTGGGGACGGAGACGTAGCGGGGGACGCCGCTGTCGCGCAGGTAGCGGTGCATCAGGATGTCGTCGGGCCAGCCGCCGAGGCGCTCGCGGCCGTAGCGGACGAAGCCCTCGGCGACGGCCCGGGGCAGCACGATCGCGACGCACGGGAAGTACTCGTTGACCGCGCCGGTCCAGCGGGCGCCGGCCAGGGCGCCGAAGCGGACCGCGGCGCCGTTGCGGGAGTCCCACAGGGCGAACAGGGCCAGCGCCGCGTCCGGCATCGCGTCGACGGCGAGGCGGACCCGCTCGAAGAACGATTCGGACAACAGCATGTCGTCCTGGACGACGAGTTGATGGGTGGCGCCGTCCTCGACCGCCTCCCAGGCGGCGAGCGCGGTGCGCAGCACCGAGGGGGTCCCGGTCGGGTCGGGGTCCATGACGACGCGCAGCGCGCCCGGGGGCGCCGCCCGGGCCATCCGTTCGGCGGCCTGCCGGCGCTTGGGGTGGGTCATGACCACGGCGCTGAGCTGATGGCGCGTCATGTGGCGTTCCTGTCTCGGCTGTTGCGTGGGTGGCGTGGTGGGTCCCGTGGAACGGTCGGCTACTGCGGGTGCCGCCGGTTCCGGACAGTACGGATCGAGCCGAGGGCTGGCAAGAGTGCCGAATTCGCTCTGGCGGAGCGGTTGGAGCTCCACGGATGCTGGCCTGGCACGCCACCTTCCGTGTGAAGCCTGTGGCTGTGTGTGAGCGCGCATCCGAGTTAGCCGTCTCCACGGAAAGGACACTCCATGTCCGCTGGATCGCACGCGCCATCGAACGAAGCCGGAGCCGACGGGGGCGAGAGCGTCGAGGCCCGGCTGGAGAAACTGCGCGACGCCCGCGTCGTCGTGACGGGGGGCGGGGGGCTGGTGGGCAGCCGGCTCAGCGCCCTGCTGGGCCGGGTCGGTGCCGAGGTGGCCGTCCTGGACCGGATGGACGCCTACCCCGAGTCCGGCCACGCGGTCTTCGCGGTGGAGGGGACCGGGGCCCGGCTCGTCGTCGGCGACGTCTGCGACCGCGACACGGTCGCGGGCCTGCTTCGGGAGGCCGACTTCGTGGTCCACGCCGCCGCCTACGCCGACGTGGCCGCCTGCACCCGTAACCCCGACATCGCCTTCCGGGCCAATGTGCAGGGCACCCAGGTCGTCCTGGAGGAGGCGGCCCGGGCGCGGATCCGCCGGCTGGTGCTGGTCTCCTCCGCGTCCGTGTACGGCGACGGCCCCGCCGACTCGCCCGGTCCGCACGTGTTCCACGAGGACCAGCCGCTGTTCCCGCTGTCGGTGTACGCGAACGGCAAGCTGTGGGCCGAGCACCAGACCCGGCTGCTGCTCGGGTCGTCCTCCGGGTGCGAGCACGCGATCGTCCGGTACTTCTCCGTCTACGGGGAGCCGCAGATCCCCAAGCCGGGCAGCCACTCCTGGATGGTCCCCTGGCTGTCCCTGCAGGCCCGGCTCGGCCGTCCGATGCGGCTGAACGGGGGCGGCGTCCAGGTGCGCGACCTGGTCCACGTCGAGGACGTGGCCGAGGCGACGGCGCTCGCGCTGGTCGAGGAGGGGATGGCGGGCCGGACGGTGAACGTGGGGACGGGTCGCCCGACGTCCGTCCGGGAGGTCGCGGACCTGCTCACCCCCTACTTCCCGGGGGCGCGCCGGATCGTCACCCCGCGGCCCGAGGGCGATCCGCTCGGCGGGTACGCCTCCATCGAGCGCAGCCGGGAGCTGCTGCGCTGGCGGGCCCGGATCGACGTGGCGCAGGGCGTGGACCGGTACGTGCGGTGGCTGGAGTCGACGCCCGAGGCGGTGCCGCGCTGGCTGGTGGAGGAGAACGCGTGACAGTCTGTGGCCCCGTGGGCGTCCGCCGTGGGGCGGGCGGCGGAGGAGGCGGTGCGGGCATGGGCTACGTCGGGTCGTACATCTGGTCACTGCGTCAGAAGGTGGGCGGCAGACGCCTGTTGGTTCCGGGCGCCCAGGTCCTGCTGCTCGACGAGGACGGCCGCGGGCTGTTCCAGCAGCGCGTCGACAACGGCGTGTGGGAGCTGCCGGCGGGCGCCTGCGAGGAGGACGGGGGCTTCGCCGACGCCGCCGTCCGCGAGGTGGCGGAGGAGACCGGGCTGCGGGTGGAGAAGGAGGACCTGGTGGCGTTCGGGTCGCTGTCCGATCCGGCCGTGCACACCCTGACGTACCCGAACGGGGACGTCACCCACTGCTTCGCGCTGTGCTTCGTGGCCCGGCGCTGGTCCGGGGAGCTCTCCCCGGGGGCGGACGAGGTGCGCCGGGCGCGGTTCCGGCCGCTCGACGACCCGCCGGCGCCGCTGCACCCGCCCACGCGGGTGGTGCTGTCGATGTACCGGGCGTTCGTCGCCGAGGGGAGGTTCCAGGCAGGATGAGCGAAGAGCATCCGATCCGCGCCGCGGTGCCGTGCCGGGCGTGCCTGTCGGGGGAGGACCTGGACTGGCTGGGCGCCGGCCGCTCGGTCAGCCTCGCCCTGGACCTGCCGACCACGGTCGAGGTCGTGCCCGGGGGAGCGGCGACGGAGACGGCGACGGCCGCGGCCGCGGCGCGTGCGGCGGGCGACTGGCCGGCCGAGGTGTGGACCTTCCTGCGCGCCCGGCTCCCCGGGCTGGCCCCCGTCCCGCCGGCCGTGCGGGTGCGCAGCGAGGCGCCCGCCGCGAGCGGACTGTCCTCGTCCACGGCGCTGATCGTGGCGCTGTTCCGGGCCTTCGCCGAAGCCGGCACAGGGGTGCCGTCCGGTGTGCGGGCACCTGGCGGCGAGCGGGTGCCGGAGCGCTCGATCGTCCAGTGGGCCTACGAGTTCGAGTTCGCCCGGTTCAACGGCGGCGGCATGGACCACCTCGCCGTCGCCGAGGGCGGCGCGCTGCTGATCGACGGCCGGGAGCAGGGCCTGCCGGTCGTCCGGGAGCGGCTGGAGTTCCCGGACGACTGGCGGGTGGTCGTGGTGGATTCGGGCACCCGGAAGAACACCGGCGACCACATCCGCACGGTGCGGGCACAGCTCGCGGCCGGCGATCCCGCCCTCGCGGCGTACCGGGGCGAGGCCGACCGGGCGTCGGCCGCCGCCTGGGCGGCGCTGCGCGGGCGCGACCACGAGGCGCTGGGGGAGGCGATGGCCCGGGCGCACGCGGCGATGCGCGACTTCCAGGGCATGTCGACCCCGCTCCTGGAGGAGCTGCGGACGGTGGCGCTGAGCGCCGTCGGTCTGCCGCTCAAACTCAGCGGAGCCGGTGGCGGCGGCTCGCTGGTCGGGGTGTGCCGCGCGGCCGACGCGCCCGCGGTGGTGGCGGGCCTGGCCGGCGCGCTGCGCGGCCCCCACCCCGGGGCGCGGGTGATCCCCGCCCGGGCGGCTCCGGGGAGCCGCGGTGCCCGGGCGAGGGCCGGGGCCGGGGCCGGCGTCAGCGCGGTGTGACGCTCACCGAACGGTGACGGGAACGGTCACAGGAACGGGTCGTAGTCCTCGCCGAGGGGGGCTGCGCCCGTTCCTTCCGCTATGCGTTCCAGTTCCAGGTTGGAGCGGTGCCGGGCGCAGTGGAAGCGGCAGTCCCGGTTCGGGTCGACGATGCCGCGGTCCGAGCCCTGCCAGATGTCGGTCAGGCTGTCGGTGACGGCGTCGCCGATCCTGGCCATCGGATTGCCCCGGTGGTAGGAGCAGACGTACACGCCGGACGGGGTGATCAGGGTGCGCAGCTCGGCGACCCGGCAGCGGTGGTACTCCTTGGGCTGCACGGGCCCGGTGCGGCGGCGCAGGGAGGTGAGGGTGGAGGAGTTGACGAGCTGGAAGGTGTCGCTCTCCAGCCGGGCAGCCTCGGCGAGTTGGCGGTCGACCGAGTCGAGGATCTCCTGGGAGACTTGGACGACGTGGTGCTCGTCGTCGAACATCGCCTTGGTCTCGAAGTAGTCGCAGCCGATGTCGTGGGCGAGTTCGGCGGCGCGCAGCACCTCGGTGTGGTTGCTGACGGTCCGGCCGTCCGGCTCCCGGCGGGTCATGACGAGGAAGGAGTAGCCGAGGGCGCCGTTCTTCGCCTCGGCGAGCAGCCGCATGTTCGCGACGACCTTGTCGAAGACGCTGCGGCCCTTGCGGTCGGGGCGGAAGCGGCCGTACGTCCCGGGGGTGCCGGCGTCCATGGAGACGCGGACCCAGGTGGCGTACCGGGCGAGTTCGGCGAGGTTCTTGTCGATCATGGTGCCGTTGGTGACGACTCCGATGGCCAGGCCCGCCTCGCCGAGGATGCGCAGGACCCGGCGGGTGCCCCGGTGGGCGAGCGGTTCGCCGCCCCCGATCAGCACCACGGCCCGGACGGACAGGGCGACGAGTTCCTCGGCGAGCGCGGCCAGCCGGTCGGGGGTGAAGCGGCCCTGGTTGAGGAGCTTTCCGCTGATGCACTCGGGGCAGGCCAGGTCGCAGAAGGTCGTCGGATCGAGGTCCACGACGAGCGGCGCCCCGGATGCGGCTCCGGAGGCGGCCTGTAGGACGCGGGGCCAGCCGGACGGCTGGTACAGCTTGGACACGAGGTCGAGGCGGTCGTGCGTCACGGAATCCTCCTGTGGACGTGAACGGGGTGCCGCCGGGAGAGCCGGGCCTCCTGCGCTCGCGGTCAGCCCTTGACCGCGCCGGCCGCGAGGCCGGAGGCGATCCTGCGCTGGACGACGAGGAAGAAGACCACGACGGGCAGGGCGGTCAGCGTGGCACCCGCCATGAGTCCGCCGTAGTCCGTCCCGAAGCTGGTCTGGAAGGAGACCAGCCAGATGCTGACGGTCTGCTTCTTCGGGCTCGACAGCAGGACGTAGACGAGGACGTACTCGTTCCACGCCTGGACGAGCGCGAAGACGGAGGTGGCGACGATGCCGGGGGCGAGCAGCGGGAGCACCACCCGGCGGAACGCGCCGAGGCGGCCGCAGCCGTCGACCATGGCCGCCTCCTCCAGTTCCACGGGGACGCCGGCGATGAAGCCGCGCAGCATCCACACCGTGAAGGGCAGCGTGAACACCAGGTAGGTGAGGATCACGCCGGTGAGGCTGTCGGTCATCCCGATGTCGTTCAGCAGCAGGTACACGGGGATGATCAGGGCCGTCAGCGGGACCATCTGGACGATCAGGATCACCACGACGAACGCCCTGCGGCCGGTGAAGCGGAACCGGGCGAGGGCGAAGGCGGCGAGCGCGCCGACGACCAGGGACACCAGGACGGTGCCCAGGCCGATGACCGTGCTGGAGCGGACGTTGGCCCAGAAGGTCTCGGTGCGCAGGGCCCGGGCGAAGTTGTCGAGCGTGAACCGGCCCGGCCAGAACTCCGGTGGCAGGCTGAGGATCTCGGTGGCCGGCCGGAACGCGGTGAGCACCATCCAGTAGACGGGGAAGCCGATCACCGCCGCGACGAGCAGCCCGAGCAGGTCGTGGCCCAGCGACCGCCGTCGCCTCATTCGATCTCTCCCGTCCTGAACATCTGACGCAGGTAGACGACCGATCCGGCGAGCAGCAGCACGACGGTCACCAGCGCGATCGCCGCCCCGGTGCTGTACCGGTTGACGGCGAAGGACTCGATGAAGGAGTAGACGCCCAGCAGGTAGTACTCCCGCTCGGGCTGGCCGCCGCGCATCAGCCAGATCTGGTTGAACACGCCGAAGTCCCAGATCGCCGACAGCGTGGTGACCATGACGAGCACCGGCCTGATCACCGGCAGGGTGACGTGCCGGAAGACCTGGAACGGCCGGGCCCCGTCGAGCACGGCGGACTCCTCCAGCTCGGGCGGCACCTGGGCCAGCGCGGCCCGCAGGGTGATCGCGGCGAACGGCAGTGAGCCCCACACCACGACGGCGACGATGACGGAGAACCCCTGCCAGGGGTCGGTGAACCAGTTGTGGCGGGCCAGGTCGACCCCGGGCAGGTTGGAGAGCAGCCAGTTCACCACGCCGTAGTCGGCGTCGAAGAGCCAGCGGAAGATCGAGGCGGCGACCATGACGGGCATCGCCCACACGGTGACCAGCACCCCGGCGATGACGGCCCGCACCCACGGGGAGACCCGGTGCATCAGCCGGGCGGTGAACAGCCCGCACAGCACGGTGAGGGCGACGCACACCGCCGTGAAGAGCACCGTGCGGGCCACCACCGTCCAGAAGAACCCGTCGCCGAGGATCCTGCGGAACTGGTCGAGCCCGGCCCACGGCGGCGAGGTGCCACTGAACAGCTGCTCGCGGGTCATGTCCTGGAAGGAGAGGACGACCATGTCCACGAGCGGGTAGCCGAGCACCAGGACGAGCGCGAGGACGGTCGGGCCGATCAGCAGGTACGGCAGCAGCGGGCGCCGCCGCCGGCCCCGGTCAGCGCTCATTGATCACTTCGTCGATCCGCCGGTCCGCCTCCCGCGCGGCGTCCTGCACCGACGCCTTGCCGTTGGCGATCCGCTCGAGCATCTCGGGCAGGACGTTGGACTTCTCCACCGACGTCCAGCCGGGCGCGAACGGGGTCATCCAGCCCCCGGTCGCCGCGGCCTGGGCGGCCGGGCCGTTGATGCCGCCGGCGGCGACCTCGGCCAGCTGGGTGGTGTTGTTGGGCAGGGTGTTCGCGGCGATCAGCGTCTTCTGCGACTCCCGGTCGGTGAACATCCTGATCCAGTCGGTGGCCAGGTCCTTGCGCGTCGACTTGGCCGGCACCGCAAGGGTGGAACCTCCCAGGAACGGCGGCAGGAGCTTTCCGGACGGGCCGGGGAAGGGGAAGGTGGCGAACTTGTCCTTCAGCTTCGGATCCCCGCCGGAGCGTTCGTCGGCGGCGGCGTCGGCCTCCCAGGTGTTGCCGTAGAAGACGCCCACGCGGCCCTGGCCGACGACGGCCGGCTGGTCGCCGTTGTCCTTGGCACGGTCGCCGACGTAGTAGGCGTCGATCAGCCGTTTCCACTCGGTGAGCCCGGCGACGGACTTCGGCGAGGACAGCGAGGCCTTCCAGCGCTCGCCCTCCTTCACCGCGATCTCGCCGCCCGCGTCCTTCACGAAGGCCATGGCCGCGTACCAGTACCGGCCGGGCATGTAGAAGGCGGAGAAGTTCGGGTCCTGGGCGCCGAGGGTGCTCTTCAGCTTGTCGAACGCGGACAGGAGCTCGGGGTACGTCTTCGGGGCGCCCGGCACACCGGCCTGGGCGAAGTAGTCGGTGCGGTAGACACCGACCCGGGCCCCGACGTAGTAGGGCACGCAGTACGCCTTGCCGTTGTTCCGGCACGCGTCGGCGAGTGCCGGCAGCCAGGCGCCCGACTGGTCGAAGCCCGCCGGGTCGAGGGTGGCGAAGGCGCCGTTGACGATGTAGTTGGTGGTCTCGCTGTTGCCCATCTCCACCACGTCGGGCACGTTCTTCCCGGCGAGGACGGCGTCCAGCTTCTGGTTCTTCGTCGTCCACTGCTGGTACTGGACCTCGACCTGGACCCCGGGGTGGGCCTTGGCGAAACGGTCGTTAGTGGACTGGACCAATTGCGGCCAACTCTCCTGGGCGTCCACGGCCAGCCACACCGTCAGCTTGCCGCCGGCCCCGGAACCGCCGCCCGATCCGGAGCCGCACCCGGCGGCGGCCATGGACAGGAGCAACGTGAGAACCAAGGGGCGAAAAGGCATGCGAATGGCCATGGGGTCTCCAAGTTCGCTATGGGGGCGGTCTTCTGACTACCCGTCCGATACGCCCACGGCGCGGAGGCGCGGACATTCGGCCGGAAGATGACGTTCGGTGTCCCGCAGAGGGCGCAACGCCTTGACTCCTCCTGGGTGGCACCCGCAGGTTGGGCCTCTGCGTCACCCACACGACCCCGATCGAAGGGCTTGTACGTGACCGAGCAGACGACGACCGCGCCCGAGGCGAACCCCGGCACCACCGAACGGCCGGTGAGGGTCAACGCCTGGAACGGCTGGGACCCCCTGCGTCATGTGATCGTCGGGCGCGCCGAGGGCACCGTGGTCCAGGCTCCCGAACACGCGGTCCGCCGGGACTACCCCGACGACGGCTTCCCGCTGGGAACCCACGGCCCGATGCCCGCGGACATGGTCGCCGAGGCCGAACAGCAGCTCGACGACTTCGCCGAACTGCTGCGCCGCCGCGGCATCCGCGTCGACCGCCCCACCCCCGTCGACTTCACCCGGCAGGTCGGCACGCCCGACTGGACCCACGACTCCATGTTCGGCTGCATGCCGCCCCGCGACCTGCTGCTGACCGTCGGCAACGAGGTCCTCGAGGCGACCATGTCCTACCGAAGCCGCTGGCACGAGTACCTCTGCTACCGGCCCGTGCTGCAGAGCCTGTTCGAGGCCGACGAACGCATGCGCTGGGAGGCCGCCCCGAAACCCCGCCTCACCGACGCCTCGTACCACACCAAGTTCTGGGACACCTACAACGACCTGTCGACCGAGGAACAACTGGCCCGGGTCCGCGACTACGACCTGGTGCTGACCGAGGCCGAGCCCCTGTTCGACGCCGCCGACGTCGCCCGCTTCGGCAAGGACCTGTTCGTCCAGCTGTCCTTCGTCACCAACCGTAGCGGCTACCAGTGGCTCAAGCGCCACTTCCCCGACCACCGGGTGCACGCCGTCACCTCCACCAACACCCACCCGCTGCACATCGACGCCACCTGGGTGCCGCTGCGCCCCGGCCTGGTGCTGCACTGCGGCGAGCGGCTCGCGGACGCCGAGCTGATGGAGTTCTTCCGGCTCAACGACTGGGAGATCGTCGAGGCGGTGCAGCCCGCGAGCTGGGACCACCCGCCGAAGCTGTCGTTCTGCAGCCCGTGGCTCGCCGGGAACATGCTGAACCTCGACGAGAACACCCTGTGCATCGAGGAGAAGGAGGTCCGGCTGGCGGAGCAACTCTCCTCGTACGGCTTCGAGATCGTCCCGGTGCCGTTCCGGGCGGTCGGGCCGTTCGGCGGCGGGCTGCACTGCGCGACCGTCGACATCGAGCGGGACGGCGGGCTCCAGGACTACTTCCCGCGCCGGTACGGCCGGTACTGAGGCCGGCCCGGTGCCGAGCGCGCTGCCGGACGCGTCGCCGAATGCGTCGCCGTACGTGTCGCCGAGCGCGTTGCCGTACGCGTCGTCGCCGGGGATCCGTGCCGCCGTCTTCGACTTCTACGGGACGCTGGTGCGGATGGTCGAGCCGTTGCCACCCGACCACCGAGCGATCTTCGGACGCCGGGGCCTGGCCGCCCAGGGCGCCCGCTGGGGTGACCAGTGGGCGGTGGGCCCCGGCGAGGGCGAGGAGCACGCGGCCCACTCGGTCGACGAAACCGCCTACCACCGCTGGGAGTTGGAGCGGCTGCGGACCAGGGCGCGGGCCTGCGGGGTGCCGGACCGCGAGCTCGACGGCCTGGTCGCGGAGATCGACCGGGCCATGAAGGCCGTCCGGCTGGAGCTCTTCGAGGACGTCCGCCCCGTCCTCGGGGAGCTCCGCGACCGCGGCCTGCTGGTCGGCATCTGCTCCAACTGGTTCTGGAACCTGGAGGATCACGTCGAGGAGCTCGGCCTGGGCGCGGTGGTCGACGTCGTGGTCGGCTCCGCCCGGGCGGGGGCGCGCAAGCCGCACCCGCTGATCTACCGGGTGCTGCTGGAGCGGTGCGGGCTGCGGGCGGGGGAGGTGCTGTTCGTCGGGGACATGTGGGCGCCCGACGTCCTCGGACCGCTCGCCGCCGGGCTGCGGCCCGTCCACCTGCGCCGGCCGGACCCGGCGGTCCGCGGAGCGGAACCGCCGCTGCCGGCCGGCGCGGCCCGGATCCGCGGGCTGCGGGAACTGCTCAGCGGCGTGCCGTGCGGTGCCGCAGCCGGTCCAGGAGGTTGCGGGTGACCTGGACGACGCCGGCGTCCTGTTCCCTCCCGCAGACCACGGGCCAGTCGGTGGTGCCCGCGGTGAACACGGTGCCCCCGGCGGTGTGGACGCCCATGGTCGCGGCCCGGGGGCTGGTGAGGCCCGGCTCCCGGACCGGGCCGTTCCAGTGGCCCCACTTGAAGTGGTGGAAGTCCTCGTGGACCGGATCGAGGACGTGGATGCCGAGGATGAGGAAGGAGGCCGGAGTGCCGTCCTCCCCGGTCGCCCGGGCCACGCCCCGGGCGTCCCGGACGTAGGCGGCGCCGTCGCACTCGTATCCGATGAGCGGGGTGCCCGCGCCGAGCCGGTCGGGCTCACCGCCGTCGGAGCCGTCGCGCAGACCGGTGCCGGCGAAGAACCAGTGGTCGGCGTGCTGCACGGTGTACCCCGCGCGCGGACGGTCCCCGGGCCATTCGGTGCTCGGCCACATTCCGCCGTTGCGGAAACTCACCCCGGTGAGGGAGTTCTCGGGGCGGCCCGCGCCGTCGGGCGCCGCCGGCCACCACTGGTCGGTCGCGGGGAGGTGCGGATAATCGTCCCCCACGTGGTGGTCGGTGTCGGAGACGAAGGCGGTGTTCCCGTCGGTCGGGTGAATTCGCCACCAGCAGGTGTTGGCACTGAGGAAGGCGATGTTCCCGCCCTCCCGGACGAATCGCTCGGCGTGGGCGCGCATCGCCTCGCTCCAGTATTCGTCGTGGCCGACGCTGAGCAGGAGATCGTAGGAGGAGAGTAGCTCCGGGTCCTCGTGGAGATCGAGATCCGTGCAGAATTCGACCGGGTAGTCGTTGCGTTCCAGCCAGGCGATGAACGGGGCGTCCCAGTAGGCGAGGTCGATGATTCCACCCGGCCGGTGCAGGCTCACTTTGTGTCCGCGGAGAGCGCCGTCCGACAGGTACACCGGGTGGTCGTAGAGGCTGACGGCGCGCTCCTCGCCCGGCCGGTCGGAGCGGTTGTAGGCGTGCCGGGTGAAGGTCGACTTCTTGTAGAGGATGCGGGAGCGGCTCCCGGCCCGCCGGGGCCGCACGACGAAGAACTCGCGGGCGGGGCCTTCGATGCTCGCGGCGTCCAGCGGCGGCGGGGCGTCGCCGGCCTCGGCTTCCCCGGTCTCCTCGGCTCCCTCGGCACCCTTGGCTTCCTTGACGTCCTGGGCTTCCTCGATGAACTGGACGAGGTGCATGCCGGGAGTCCAGTCCTCGGGCACGGGCAGGGTGAGCGGCGGCCAGTCCCAGTCGTGGGCGGGCGAGGCCCGACCGGGTGTGCCGTCGGGGTGCGGGGGCGGCAGGTGGAGCGAACCGGGGTGCCAGCCCGTCTCCGCTACCAGGTCCACCGTCTCTCCCAGCCGGTAGAACCTCAGCCGGAACCGGGCGGCGTCGGTGGAGACGTGGACCCTCAGCTCTCCCCCGGAAGTGACGCTTTCCCGTCCGAGATATCCCTCTATCATTCCGCCTCCCCAGCAGAACGATCGACCGTCGAATATTCATTCCGGTCGCATCGGCAAGCCATGGTAGGAGGTGTCGGAATTCCGGGCAACGGTGCCGTGAACCGGTCATTCGGGGCCGCCTTTCGGACACCCGGCCCGGCCGGCCGAGTTCTTTCCGTCGAACCGGGTAGGGCGGAATCCGGCCGCGCCCCACCGGCTGCCGCGAAATCCGTCACCTCCGGTCATCGACAAGGGGCTCTCATGAGCAGTGAATTCCGGGTACGGGAACTCGTCCTGGGAATCGAGGGGCTGGCACTTCTGCGCCACGCCGTGGACGGGGAGGAGGAGTTCCTCTGGGAACGCGTCGAGGACATCCGGCGCTTCGCGTCGGGTGAGGAGCCGCTGCCGGACGGCGGCGCCGCCGTCAGCGAACTCGACGCCGCCGAGGGCTACGCCTCCTGGTCGGCGGTGTACGACTCGCTGCCCAGCTCGTACATCGAGGTCGAGGAGCCCGTGCTGCACGCGATCCTCGACACCCTCCCCACCGGCACCGCCCTCGACGCCGCCTGCGGCACCGGCCGCCAGACCGGCGCCCTCGCCGCCCGCGGGCACCGCACCATCGGCGTGGACCAGTCGCCCGAGATGCTGGCCAGGGCCCGCGAGCGCGCCCCCGAGGCCGAGCTCCGGCTCGGGCACCTGGAGAAGCTGCCGCTCGACGACGACTCGGTCGATCTCGCCGTCTGCTCCCTGGCCATGACCCACCTTCCGGACCTGGCGGCAGGGGTGTCCGAGCTGGCCCGGGTGGTCCGTCCGGGCGGGCGGATCCTGGTGTCGGACCTCCATCCGTTCGTCGTCGCCCTGCAGGGGCAGTGCCTCTTCGTGCACGGCGCCGACCGGCTCGCCTTCGTCCGCAACCACGTCCACCTCCCCGGGCGGTACCTGGAGGCGTTCACGGGTGCGGGGCTGCGGGTGCGGGGCTGCCATGAACCGCTCTTCAACGGGAGCCTGGCGCCCGGCGGTTACGAGGAGTTCATCGCGGACGCGGCTCGGGCGGCCTGGGACGGGCTGCCGATCGTGATCGTCTGGGACGTCGAAGTTCCGGCGTAGGACCCGCATCCGTCGACGAGGACGCGGACGTCGACGAGGACGCGGACGTCGACGAGGACGCGGACGTCCACGAGGAGAGGAGAACGGCCCGATGGCCCTGGTCGTGGTGACCCACGCGGAGCGCCCGGAACTGTGGGACCGCATGCCGGAACGGTTCGCCGGCATCGTGCCCGAGTACAACCTGCACGGAGACGTCAACGACACCTACTGGAACCGGCTGTTCGAGGAGTTCCCCGACTACCAGTTCGTCCTGTACGACGACGTGCGCGAGCTGGTGGCGGGCGCCGGGCGCTCGCTGCCGCGCACCTGGGACGGCACCGCCGCCGACCTCGGCCCCGGCCTGGACGACTCCATCGCCCGGGCGTTCGCGGACCGCGCGGCGGGCCGGACCGCCGGCGCCCTGTGCGCGCTGGGCATCGAGGTCGCCGAGGACTACCAGCGCAAGGGCTTCTCCACCGTGCTCCTCGACGCGATGCGCCAGGTGGCGCGGTGGGCCGCCCTGGAGACGGTGCTGGTACCGGTGCGGCCCACCTGGAAGGACCGGTACCCGCTGGTGCCGATCGAGCGGTACGCGGGCTGGCGGCGCGCGGACGGGGCCCCGCTCGACCCGTGGATCCGCACCCAGGTGGGCGCCGGCGGAACGATCGCCGGAGCCTCGGAACGCTCGTCGCGGATCACCGGGACGGTGGCCGAATGGGAGCGCTGGACCGGCCTCGCCTTCCCGGAGGACGGCGACTACGTCTTCCCGGGAGGCCTCTCCACGCTGCGGATCGAGCGCGCACGGGACCTCGGCTCGTACTGGGAGCCCGGGGTGTGGATCACCCATCCGGTCGAGGCGGACGGCACGTCGGAGGCAGTGTCCGAGGTCCCGCCGGAGGTCACGCCGGACCCAACCGCTCCCCGGCCCTGACGGCGGTCCACGCGAAGGCCGACATGAGCCGCACCTCGTCCGGACCGGCCTCGGGGCGGCGCTCGGGCGGCAGACCGGCGGGGCCGACCGTGGCCACCGCCGCCTCCCGCAGCCGGGCGAGGGCGGTCGGCGGGACGTCGCCGGTGCCCCAGGTGTCGTCGGTGCCCCCGGGGCCGGTGCCCAGCCGGCGGGCGGCCTCGGCCGCCTGCCGGCCGAGCAGGAGGCAGTGGATCCACAGCTCCTCGGCGAAGCTCCGGCCGAACCGCCCGGCCACCTCCGAGGCCAGGTCCTCCGGCATGTCCGCCGCCACCGCGTCGCGCACGGCCCGCTCGGGAATGCCGGTCGCCGGCAGGGCGTCGCGCCAGCGGTGATGACCACGACCGCCGTCCGGGCCCTGCTCCTGGCCGACGAGCCGCACGTAGCCCTCGCCGTACCGCATGTACGGGATCCACCCCGGCTCCTCCAGGACGCGGCCCCGCTCCAGCAGCGGCGCGGCGTCGGCGGCGTCCACGGGGCAGACGGCGAGCCGGATCCCCTGGGTGGCATGGCCGTTGATGCTGCTGGTGCCGATGTGCTCCACCACGTTGGGCACGGCGATCAGACTCATCCGGCCACGGGCCCGGAAGAAGACGGAGAACAGCTCGTCGTCGTGCCGCTCGGCACTGCCGGTGGCGAAGCGGCGGAAGTCCTCCACCGTGTCGAGTGGCAGGCAGACGGCGAGGGACGGCGTGAACTCGTCGGGCACCGCCCGCACCCAGGCGGCGCCGGCGAGCGCGGCGAGCCGGGCGGCGCCGCCGTTGCGCGCGTGCCAGTTCGTGTAGAACACCAGGGCCTCGTCGGGGAACCGGGTGGCCGCGCGGCCGACGAGCCCCACCAGGTTCTCCGGGGCGGACACGTCGTCCTGGACGACGAGATGATGGCTTCCCCCGGAGTCCGCCGCCGCCCAGGCGACCAGGGCCGTCCGCAGGGCCGAGGGCGGGCCGTCCGGCTCCGGATCGAGCGCCAGGCCGTCCAGCCCGAGCCGCTCGGCCAGCTCGCGGGCCTGAACCAGGCGTACCGGGTGGGTCATGACCGCCGAACTCACGCGCACCGTCGGTACCACAGCTCTCCCTCGCTCCGGGGTCCTCGCGTCATGGTGGCAGGAGCCGCCCACGGCGGAAAGGCCGCGACGCGACCTCGGCCGGATTCCGTAGGGTCGGGTTCGGGACCGGGTTCGGGCCCGAGTCAGGGCCGGGGTCAGGGCCAGTGGCGCCCTCTCCAGTGCGCCGTCGCGCGAGGCTCGCCGTCCGTCCGGTACGGGACGCCGGCCCGCTCCGGCCGCCCGTCGCCGTCGTCCACCGGCGCCCCCGAAGACCGTCGCGGCGGCACGGCCAGGGCGACGAGCGACAGCCAGCCGACCCCGACGATCCCGTCCACGCACAGGGCAGGCAGGGGCGGCAGCCGGCCGTCGACGTGCACGGCTACCAGCACACCGGCTCCGAACACGGTGGCAATCCCAACGACCAGCCAGCGCAAGGCCCTTCGCATCCCGCCTCCACGTCGACCGGTTGTGCGGCGGCGAATCCGGCCGCTCGGGAGGAACAGTGAACGGCAGGCCGGTGCCCGCTGTGACGACGTATTCAGGACAGATTGGAGTAGACCAATTTCTGGGGATCGCCCGGCCCCGCCGAAGCGCCTCGCGGACGGGACCGACGCACCCGGCTCGCGGCCTCGCCTCCGGCCCGGCGACCACCGCCGACCGTCAGTCGGCCAGCAGGAGCACGACGAGGATCGGCACACCGAAGACCAGGAGGATCACGAGAAGGGTCCCCAGCGGACCGCCGCCCTTGCCGCCGCTTCCGAAGGGCCCGTCGCCGCCGCCGACGACACTGCTGAGCCAGGAGTCATTGCCGTCGCCAAGGTGGTGACCGTCCATGCCGACCATCTCCGTTCGTGTTCTCCGCCCGACCCACCGACGCCCGCGCGTGCCGCCCGTGCCCTCGGGTGGGGCTCAGCCCAGTTCCATGAGGATGTCGGCACGGGCGTAGTAGTCGGCCACCGGGAGGCGGTCGCGGGTGATCCTCACGAACCCGGCGTCCTCGTAGAGGTGGACGGCGGGAGCCAGCCTGCTGTTCGTGCCGAGGAACAGTCGGGCCCCGCCGAGCGCGCGGGCCCGGTCGACCGCCGCGGCCACGAGCAGGCGGCCGATGCCGCGCCCGCGCGCGGCGGGGGTCACGGCCATCTTCGCCAGCTCGAACACGGCGTCCGGGTAGGCCAGAAGAGCCACGCACCCCAGGATGGCACCGCCTCCGGGCTCGCGGGCCAGGAGCACGTCGCCGCCCGGGCCCACGATGCGGCCGAACGGATCCCCGAGAACGGCCCTGTCCTCCTCCTCCAGGGTGAACAGCTGGGAGATCCACTCCTCGTTCAGCGCGCGGAACGCGTCGGCGTCGCTCTGTGAGGCGATCGAGGAGACCACGGTCGGGGCGGAGGCGTACGACATCAGGCGGGTTCCCTTCCTGTCCTGTCCGGCACCACGTCAGCCTCCGGCCGCGCCCACCCATCTGTCCAATACGCACACGGGCCCCGATCAATAGGCTGGAGATATGGATCAGCGAATCGAGCTCCGCCACCTGCGGTACTTCCTGGCGCTGGCCGAAGAGCTCCACTTCGGCCGTGCGGCCCAGTCGCTGCACATCGCCCAGCCGGCGCTGTCCCAGCAGATCAGGCAGCTCGAGAAGATCGTCGGCGTCGAGCTGTTCCGGCGGACCTCCCGAAGCGTCCGCCTCACGGACGCGGGGGCGGCGTTCCGGCCGCGGGCCTCCTGGCCACCCGCCGAGGAGACGACCGCCCCCTCGTGCGAGCCTTCGTCGAGGTGTCCGAATCCGTGGCAGGCCGGGTGCACGGCTGAGCCGGGGTGAGCCGATACGACCGAGTGCGGCACCGGCCGACAACACCGGTGCGCAGTAACGGTTTTCGAACGACCCGTGTGTCGATACGCTGATCCAGCTCCCACCTGCCGGGCTCGAGTCGCGGATGAGCGCGGGGGTGCCTCGACGGGAGCGATCGGGGAAGGCGGGTGCTCATGGTCCTGGGCAGGCGGAAGCGGCGGGAAGCCGATGGAGCACGCGCGAAGTTCCTCGCCAACCGGGAGAAGGTCCGCTCGTGGACGGGGCGTTGGGACTGCCCCGAGGTGGTCTGGCCGGCCTTCGAAGAGGTCCCGAGCCCTTGGATGGTTCTGCCGCACGAACGCGACCGATGGCTGGACCTCCACGCACCCTTCATCGAGCGGTACGACTGGTTCCTCGAAGCCACGCCCAGGGCGGACGGCGTCGACGAGCTGTGGGCGCTCTGGGAGTTCGGCGCGGGACACGAGTTCGAGCGCCTGACGATCCGCTTCAACAGCGTCTACGACCCCGAGTACCTGGCCGAGAAGCTGGCCCTCGGCATCGAGGCGGCGGCTTTCGAAGGGTGGCAGGACGGCGACGCACAGAGCGTCTACGACTGGTTGTGCGAGGGCATGGACGGCATGGTCGACTCCGGCGTCATGGTGCGCGGGAAGCACCGCGTGGGCTTCGTGCTGCTGGAGATGACGTGCGCGGTTGCCAGTCACGCCGACGTCACCACCGAGCTCCGCGCTTCGCTCACGACCACATCCCTGGAGGGCAAGCCGTTGAAGCCCGACGGTCGGGACTAGGGTCCGTCCGGCGGATCGGGCGTGAGCGTGATCCGCCGGATGCCGGAGCGACTCAGGCGGTGGAGAACTGAGCGATGCACTCGGCGAACGGCGGTATTCCGACCTCCGCACGGCGCTCGTCCACGCGCCCGGGGTCCTCGCAGGGCCACGGGATCGGCGCGCGGTCCTTCACGCCGACCACCCCGGCTGCCTCGACGTCGCCGATCGGCCCGCTGGTCCTTGGGCTCCGGACCGGGGTCTCGGGTCCGCGCCGTCCCGCCGTCGGTGCGGGGCGGCGCGGAACCGGTCAGAAACCGACGATCTGCAAGGTGGAGTTGACGGTGAGGTAGAAGGTGTGGGCGTCGGGGCCGAGGGCCAGGCCGGTCACCCAGTTGAGGCCGGTGATGCCCTCTGCCGGGAGGAGGGTGTTGGTCGCGGTGTCCAGGGCGAGGACCGAGGCCTTGCCGTCGGTGCTGGTGAGGTCCTGCTGGACCATGTACAGCCGGGTGCCGTCCGCGCCCACCGACGGGTTCTGCAGCCACTGGCCCGGGGTGATGTCGATGGTGGAGAGGGTGTCGGTGGCGAGGTCGACGGCGTAGCCGTTGCCGTCGTTCCCCACGCCGTAGAGCCGGGTGCCGTCCGGGGAGAGGGCCAGGCTCGGGACGGAGCCGATCGGGGCGGCGATGGCGCCGGCCACGGTCGGGGTCCCGGTGCCGATGTCCAGGCGGACCAGGTTCTCGTCGGTGGCGGCGTACACGGTGTCACCGACGGGCGGCGTGACGATCGAGCCCAGGTAGCGGCCGGGCACCGGTACGGCGGCGGTGAAGCCCTGCTGCTGCGGGGAGAAGGACAGGACCCGGGCGCTCGGCTCGGCCGGGCGGTGGTAGCGCGCCGGCCCGTTCTGCCCGACGTAGACCCTGCTGCCGTCCGGGCTGACCGCCAGTGCGGTGAGGGCCCCGGGGAGCGTCCCCTCGGGCCGGGGCTGGTCCGGTGCCGCCGTGCTGGAGACGATCGTGTCGGTGGCCGTGTCGATGGCGCCGAGGTCGGACAGCGGCGCCTTGCGGGCGGTCGAGAACAGCACGTAGACGCGCGATCCGTCGGGGCTGACGGCCAGCGGTCCCGGGCCGGCCCCGAGCCCGGTGGACAGCGTCACCACCGCGGTGATCGCCCCGCTCTGGGTGTCGACCACCTTCACCTTGGCGCCGTTGATGCTGTCCTTCACCGCGACGTAGGCCTTGCGCCCGTCCGGGCTGACCGCCACCGAGGCGGGAGAGGAGTCGAGCTCGACGGTCCGCGGGATACCCGTCACCGGCCCGTCGGACGTGCCGGTGACGGCGCCGGCGGAGCCGGCCCCGGTGAGCAGCAGTGCCGCACCCACCGCCAGGGTGCCTAACCAACGGGCTTTCGAGAAGAGCGAGTTCATGTGAGCCTCCGCTTCGGACACCACGGGTCCCCGGGGTGGAAGGCAAACGCTACGGGACACCCCCTCTACGCGGCGCGGGCTTCGGCACCCGCGACAGACGGGCCGGGCCTCAGCAGCCGCCGCGGCGGCCCGCCGCACCCGGTGCGGGTGCGGCGGGCCTGCCGGAGCGGCGTGTGCGGCGGCTCACCGGCCCGGGTTCTTCTCCCCGGCCTGCTTCCACGCGGCGTCGCGCAGCAGGCGCAGGCCGTTGAGGCCGACGACGACGGTGGAGCCCTCGTGGCCGAGTACGCCCAGCGGCAGCGGGAGGGTGGCGACCAGGTCCCAGACCACCAGGACGGTGATGAACACCGAGGCGATCACCAGGTTCTGCACGACGAGGCCGCGGGCCCGCCGGGAGAGTGCCACGACGGTGGGGACGGTGGCGAGTTCGTCGCGGACGATCACCGCGTCGGCGGTCTCCAGGGCGAGGTCGGAGCCGGCCCGGCCCATGGCGATGCCGGTGTGGGCGGCGGCCAGGGCGGGGGCGTCGTTGACGCCGTCGCCGATCACCAGCACCTTGCGGCCGGCGGTCTCCTGTTCCCGGACGGCGGCGACCTTGTCCTGCGGCAGCAGCCCGGCCCGGACGTCGGTGATGCCGACCTCCGAGGCCAGGTGGGCGGCGGCCCGCGGGTTGTCGCCGGTGAGCAGCATCGGCGCGCTGCCGGTCAGCGTCGTCAGCGCGGTGACGGTGGCGGCTGCGTCCGGGCGCAGCCGGTCGGCGATGCCGAGCACACCGGCCGGCACGCCGTCCACCTCGACCAGGACGGCGGTGCGGCCGCCCTGCTCCAGCTCGGCGACGATGGCGGCGGCGGGGCTCTCGGAGCCGGTCAGCAGCCGGGCGGGGGCGCCGACCGCGACGGCGTGGCCGTCGACGGTGGCGGTGACGCCGATGCCAGGGGTGGAGGTGAAGTCCTCGGTGGCGGCGAGGTCCAGGCCGCGGGTGCGGGCGTCGTCGACGACGGCGCGGGCGAGCGGGTGCTCGCTGGGGTGCTCGGCCGCGGCGGCGAGCGCGAGCAGTTGCGCATCGGTGAGGCCGGATCGGGGGAGCGGGCGGAGGTCGGTGAGGCGGGGGGTGCCCTCGGTGAGGGTGCCGGTCTTGTCGAGGGCGACGGCGTCGACCTGGCCGAGGCGTTCCATGACGACGGCGGACTTGACCAGCACGCCGTGCCGTCCGGCGTTGGCGATGGCGGAGAGCAGCGGCGGCATGGTGGCCAGCACGACCGCGCAGGGGGAGGCGACGATCATTAAGGTCATCGCGCGCAGCAGGGAGCCGGTGAAGGCGGCGCCGAGGGCGAGGGGGATCGCGAAGACGGCGAGGGTCGCGACGACCATGCCGATCGAGTAGCGCTGTTCGACCTTCTCGATGAACAGCTGGGTCGGGGCCTTGGTCTCGGAGGCCTCCTCGACCATCGTGACGATCCGGGCGATCACCGAGTCGGAGGCGTCCCGCTCGACCTCGATCCGCAGGGCGCCGGTGCCGTTGAGGGTGCCGGCGAACACCTCGTCACCCCGCTGTTTGGCGACGGGCAGCGGCTCTCCGGTGATGGTGGCCTGGTCGACCTCGCTCGCTCCGTCCAGGACCCGCCCGTCGGCGCCGATCCGCTCGCCGGGCCGGACGAGGACCGTGTCGCCGACGGCCAGCTCCTCCGTCGGCACGGTCTGCTCGCCGCCGTCGGGCAGCAGCCGGGTGGCGGTCGCGGGGGCGAGGTCGAGCAGTCCGCGCACCGAGTCGGCGGTGCGGGCGGTGGCCAGCGCTTCCAGGGCTCCGGAGGTGGCGAAGATGACGATCAGCAGCGCGCCGTCCATGACCTGCCCGACGGCGGCGGCGCCGAGCGCGGCCACGATCATCAGCAGGTCGACGTCGAGGGTCTTCTCCCGGAGCGCCTGGAGCCCGGCCCAGGCGGGTTCCCAGCCGCCGGTGGCGTACGCGAGGACGTACAGCGGGCCCCAGGCCCAGGCCGGGGCGCCGGTGAGCTGGAGCGGCAGCGCGAGCAGGAAGAGCGCCGTCGCGGCGGCGGCCCAGCGGGCCTCCGGCAGCGACAGCACCCGGGTGCGGCGGCGCGGCGGGGAATCCGGGCGCGGGACCGTCGGCGAGGGCCGCTCGATCACGGTGGAGGACATGGCGAAGGGACCCTTCACACGGCAGGAGGGCGGACTCATTCACCATACAGGAACATATGAACACCTCTTCATGTGTGGGTTGTAGTATTGCCCCATGGGTCATGGAGCCGCTCCCGCCACCGCCGTCCCGCGCACGCGCCTGGACGCCGACAGTGCCGCCCGGGTGGCGACCACCCTCCAGGCGCTCGCCACCCCCTCCCGATTGCTGATCCTTTCCCGCCTGCGCGAGGGCCCCTGCGCGGCCACCGAGCTCGCCGCCGAGGTCGGCTTGGAACAGTCCGCCTGCTCCCACCAGCTGCGTCTGCTGCGCAACCTCGGCCTGGTCGTCGGCCGTCGCAACGGCCGTCAGGTCGTCTACGCGCTCTTCGACAACCACGTCGCCGCGCTGCTCGACCAGGCCGTCTACCACATCGAGCACCAGCGGCTCGGGCTCAGTGACGCTCCCGACGACGAGCCGTCGGACGAAGCCGTCGTCTACTGAACGCGGGGCCCCGCCCGGGTCCACGCCCGCGGCGCGGTCCTTCGTCGGCGGTCCGCCCGTCAGGACAGGGCGGTGGCGAGGGTGTCGGCGGTGCGGAGGGTGAGGGCGACGAGGGTGAGGGTGGGGTTGGCGGTTCCGGAGATCGGGAAGCCGGAGGAGCCGACGACCCGCACGCCGCGGTGGGCGTGGGACTGACCGGTGGGGTCGACCGCCGATCTGCCCGGGCCGGTGCCCATGCGCATGGTGCCCATGAGGTGGCCGGCGCCGCCTACGGCAGTCGGGTGTGCTCGGTGCGGCTCTCGGCGATGCGCTGCGCGGCGAGGTCGCGGGCCCGGTCGCGGTCGTGGCCGGTGAGCCGGGCGAGGATCGTCGCGAGGGGCCTGATCCTGCCGTAGCCGCCCCAGTGGCCCTCGGGGATCTCGGTGGGGAAGACCCAGACCCGGCCGGGGTCGCGCGGCCAGGCGTCGTCCTCGGCGTCCAGGATCGCCTCGGTGACGTCGGCGATGACGCCCGCGCGCTTGCGGGCGTCGAGCTGGCCCTCGGGGACGGAGGGGACGACCTTGTAGCGCGGGGCGTCCGCGATCTCGCCGCCGACGTAGACGGCGGTGGGCCGGTGCAGGAAGAGCCAGGACGCCGAGCGGGTGACCGGGTCGGCGGGGTCGAAGCCCTCGTGGCGGATCAGGATCTCGGTGATGCGGTTGAGCAGGGCCGCTTCCGCCTCCGGGTGGAGTGCGCCTTCGGGGATGTGGACGTCGAGCATCGGCATGGCCGTCGTCTCCTGGATTTAAGTTCTCAACTCAGGTGGCTCGGAGCCTAGCCGGGGCTGAGTGGAGATTGTCAACCCAGATGCTCCGGGCGGTCTAGGATCGAGCCATGACGGAGCAGCGGCACACACGGCGGATCGACCCGGCGAACTGTTCGGTCGGGCGTGCCCTCGCGGAGGTCGGGGAGCGGTGGTCGCTGCTGATCGTGCGGGAGGCGCTGGACGGCGTCACCCGCTTCGGGGAGTTCCGCGCCCGGCTCGGCATCGCCAGCAACCTGCTGTCCACCCGGCTCGACCGCCTCGTCGCCGCGGGCGTCATGAACCGCGTGGCGTACCAGGAGCCCGGGGACCGGCAGCGCTTCGAGTACCGCCTCACCGAGAAGGGCGCCGACCTGAGGCCCACCGTGATCGCCCTGCTGGAGTGGGGTGACAAGCACCTCGCCGACGAGCAGGGCCCGTCGGTCGTCGTCCGCCACGGCACCGCAGAGGACCACGACTGCGACGAACCCGTCACCCTCGTCCTGGCCTGCGCCGCCGGTCACACCGGCCTGGCGCCGGAATCCGTCTACCGCAGCCCGGGCCCGGGCGCCCGCTTCCTGCCGTCCTGAGCGGTCGCGCCGTCGGGCCGTCGGGCCGTCGCCCGCCGCTCGTGATGAACCCGTCCGGGATGGGCATGCGGCCTCGACAGGAGGTGTTCTGCCCTTCCGGCGTGTCCGGAGCGGGCGGAACGTGAGGGCGATCCGTCAGCGCGATCCGTCAGCGCCATCTGGTGCTGATGGATCGTCAATTCACTTCCCGGCTACGCGTATCATGAGGTTCTTCTACCTCCGACCCCGGAGGACCGCGGTGCCGCCGTCCAGGTCGATGCCCGTGCGAGGCGGGGCGCCGGCGTGGTCGTCGTCCCGCATGACCAGCTGAGTCCGCCGCTGCTCGATCTGCACGCGCTTGTTGGCGTTGAAGAAGGCGTGCAACTCCTCGGTCGCGGTGGCGCCGAGGCCGAGTCCACTGCTGCGCGCTCGAGCGGCCAGTCGGCGGTGCAGCCATCCCGGACGGCCGGATCGCAGCACGAGATGCCGCATCGAGGCCAGTGTGAAGGGCACGATCACCAGCACCGCCATGAAGAGCAGACCCACCGTCATCACCATGCCGACCCAACGTGCGGCGCTGGCACGCCAGTTCCGCGTCGCCCGGCCGCGGTCGCGGGGCGAGATCGGCTTCCGCGCCTGTTCGATCGCGAGGTCGATCTCGCCGGCCCCTCATCGCCCCGTGCGCCCGAGGGGCTTCCCGGCCCGCCTTGACACCCTCTCGCCACCAAGACCATGATTCCATTAGTTGACTAGTGGAATTGAGGGTGGGCGGCATGACAGACGCATTGGCTCCGGGCGGCTCGCCCGAGGCCTGGGCCATGGAAGCCCGCGG
Source organism: Kitasatospora sp. NPDC005856 (assembly GCF_040629945.1). Classification (NCBI taxonomy): domain Bacteria; kingdom Bacillati; phylum Actinomycetota; class Actinomycetes; order Kitasatosporales; family Streptomycetaceae; genus Kitasatospora; species Kitasatospora sp. NPDC005856. The sequence goes on from NZ_JBEXWT010000008.1 coordinate 125,129, forward strand.
TCTGGGGAAGCGCTATCGCCGCGGCTGGGCGCTGCGCGACTGCTCGTTCCGGCTGCCGGCCGGGCGTATCTGCGGGCTCGTCGGCCCCAACGGGGCGGGGAAGAGCACGCTGCTGGGGCTCGCTGCCCAGCAGGTGCGGCCGACGGAGGGGGAGCTGCGGCTGTTCGGCGTCCCGGCGGGCGATGGGGCGACGAGGCCGAGGATCGCGTTCCTCGGCCAGGACAAGCCACTGTTCAAGGGGTTCACCGTGGCGGAGACGCTGCGCATGGGCGCCGAGCTCAACCCCGGCTGGGACATGGACTCGGCCGAGCGGATCGTCCGGTCGGGCCGGGTGCCGATGGACGCCCGGATCGGCACGCTCTCGGGCGGCCAGCACACCCGCGTCGCGTTCGCGCTCGCCTTCGGCAAACGGCCCGATCTGCTGATGCTGGACGAGCCGATGGCCGATCTGGACCCACTGGCCCGCCACGACCTGAGCTCCCTGCTGATGGCGGAGGCCGTCGAACGCGGCATCACCGTCCTGATGTCCACGCACCTGCTGTCCGAACTGGAGGACATGTGCGACTACCTGCTGGTCCTCGCGGGAGGCAGGGTCCGGCTGGCGGGTGACACGGAGGCGCTCGTCCCGGCCCACGCGCTGGTGACGGGGCTCGTCACCGCCGGGGACCCGCTCGCCCCGCTGGCCCCGCACACCGTCGTCGAACACCGCTCCCAGGGGCGGCAGTTCCAGGCGCTGATCCGACCGAACGGCCCGTTGCGCCCCGAATGGGCCGTCGCCGAGCCCAATTTGGAGGAAGTGCTGCTGGCACACCTGCGCTCGCCGGACGCGCCCGCCCTGTACACAGCCAGCGCCCGTCACGAGGCCGAAGGGGCCCCCACCTCATGAGCACCACCCTGACCGACACGCCCCGGACGGCGACCCGGGAGACCCGACGCAGGCTGCTGGGTGGGCTGAACTGGCTCGTGGTGCGCCAGCACCGGGCAGTGCTGCTCACCGTGGCCGCCGCGGTCGTGCTCGGATCGGCCTGGATCGTCTACCAGCGCAACCGCCTGGCCGGAGTCCTCGAAGAGCTCGGCTGGCCCGACAAGGAACCGCCGATGCCGGTGCCCGGCTCGGCGGGCATCAGCCTCACCACCACCGCCCTGGGCATGCTGCCGGTCCTCCTCGGCGTCTTCCTCGGCGCCCCGCTGATCGCGGGCGACCAGGAGCGGGGCACCCTGCAACTGGTCACCACCCAGTCGGTGTCCCGCCGCCGGTGGCTCACGGCCAAGCTCGCCTGGTGCTACGCGACGGCGCTGCTGGCCGGTGCGGTGCTCTCGGCGTTCTTCACCTGGTGGTGGAAGCACTACCGTGGAGTGTTCCCGGGCCGGTGGTACGACGGGAACGTCTTCGACCACACCGGCCCGATGCTCCCCGCGATGTGCCTCTTCCTCACCGCCGCCGGGGTCACCGTCGGCATGCTGCTGCGCCGGGTCGTCCCGGCGATGGCGGTCACCTTCGCGTTCTCGATGGTCGTCCGGATCGTCTGGGGACAGCTGCGCGTCCACCTCGCGCCGTCACGGATGTTCAGCCACCCGTACGGGGGCGGCATCCGCGAGCAGCTGAACGATCCGTTCGAACTGGACAGCTGGATCGGTACCGCCGACGGCCGCCTCTACGGCTGGGGAACCTGCGCCAAATCGACGGAAGCGGCGGCGGACGCCTGCAGGGAGAAGCTCGGGATCGTCAACGACGTCATCGAGTACCTCGACTTCAGTCAGATGCCGGCGATGCAGTGGACCGGCGCGGGCATCCTGCTCGCGGCCACCGCGGTACTCACCGCGTTCACGGTGCGCTGGGTGTCCGGGAAGGCGTAGGGCCGGACCGGGCGCGACATGCGTATGGTTTCGGCAGTACGAAACAGGAGGTGAGACGAATGGTCGTGTTCCGCATCAACCGACGCAGCGGAGTGGCGACGTACCTCCAGATCGTGCGACAGGTGGAGCAGGCCCTGCGGATGGGCGCCCTGGAGGCGGGGGACCGGCTGCCGACGGCCGCTCAGGTCGCGGCGGACACCAAGGTCAACCCGAACACCACCCTCAAGGCGTACCGCGAGCTGGAGCGCGCGGGACTCGCCGAGGTCAGGCAGGGAGCGGGCACCTTCATCACCCGCTCCCTGGCCCCGGCCGAGGAGGGTCCCGACTCCCCGCTGCGGGCCTCGCTGACCGACTGGATGGACGAGGCGCGGTCCCAGGGGCTCACCGGCGAGGAGGTCACCGCCCTCTTCCGGGCGGTGCACACGGCGGTGTACCCCTCCGAGACGGACGGCTGACGACCGGAGCGGCGCAGCCGGGCCGGGCCTGGGCGGCCGGGGTGGCGCGAGGGAACGGCCGTGAGGCCACGTGGAACGGTGGCCGCGCCCGGCCGGGGTCGCTGGCCCGTACGGCGGGCGCGAGCCGTATCTCGGGCTTTCGGGCCCGTGAGGGAGTTACCGCGAAGTGCTCTCGGCTACAGCTCGGGCAGTCGGTCATCGGAGGCGGGGGGCCATCGCTCCTCAGGGATGCGGGTTGTAGTCATAGATATCGAGCTTCGGCCCCTCGCCCTGGTCCGGCACGAGGTTTTCCGCGTCCGGCCAGAAGTCTCCTGAATTCCCGTAGGAGTCGTATGCGACGATTTTCGGGGAGTAGGAGTGGTGGTCTTCCGTCATCTCACCTCCGTTCGGGGTGTACGGAATATCGGCATCCTGGGCCTGATGGCATATCCAGGTGCAGCTGAGGCTGCGCTCGTTTTCGATGGAGCTCTTGTTGTAGATCTCCAGTTCATCCCAGAACGGATCGTCGTAGGGGTCAGGGGCGTAGAAATAGGAGACCCGCTGGTTGTCTTTTCTCGTGTGCGGTTCCCGCCACCAGGCATAGGCTCCGTAGAAGTACTGGTATGTTTTCATTCCGGGGCGATCCTGGGCTACACCGGTGAGCTGCCATCCCATCAGCCCGTCGAGATTCGGGTCGCCGGTGCAGTAACCATCGACCGAGAACGTCACGAAATGGTGACCGGTCTTTGCGCATGTCAGGTAGAAGTGGTGGGCGAGACACCAGCCAGAGGTGACCTTCGCCGGCTCGTGGTCCCAGGTGATGTCGCCCTTCTTGTAGGTGAAGGTCGGCAACGCCGTGAAAGTGACCGGCGTGTGCCAGTCGCCGCTGTCAGAATTGTAGACGTCTTTCCCCGTGTCGGTGTGAACCAGAACGCCGATTTCCTGGTCGGATGGGGCATCGGGGGTGCAGTAGATGTAGAAGGTGACTTCGTAGCCGTCGCCTTTCGCCTCGTGGGTCGTGCTGGGGTTGGGGATTGCGCCGAATTGGTTCGGGGTGTCCGTGTAGCACCAGCCGGATGATCCGTCCCGGTTGAGCTTCGCCTGGGTGGCGTAGTTGATGAGCCATGTGTTGGCGGCGAGATGCTTGGGGTCCACCTCTACGCTGTTGTGGTCCGCGTCGATCGGATTGATGAAGACCGTCACGCTGATTCTGTTCAGCCCGTTTGCGTAGATGTCACAGGCCGGCTGCCCGGTGTCCGTGACGGTCAATTTGAGATTCGAGACACTGTCCCATGGGTTCGGCATGGTTCTGCCCTCCAGATAGCTCGATGCCCGGCCGGAACTCGCCGATGTTTGTTGCGATTTTCCGGCTGCCACTCAGGCCTGGCAGCCGGCGTGTGCTACCACAGGATCCCGAGGTGTCCGAGGAGGTGTTTGTCGGCGTGGCAGGGCTCGCGCCATTCCTCCACCACTCTGGCGAGCCTGTTGAACGTGCTGCTCCGCCACATGGGATACATGGCGACCATGCGAGCTCCCCTGAAGTCCTCGATGGTGTATCCCGCATCCAATGCCCGCTCCATGCAGTGGATCTCGGCGCATCTCCAGCCGCTTGCGGAATCTGCCTCCAAGTTTTCGGTGATCGCCTTCAGGGCGGAGAATCTCGGGGCTGTGAAATTTGTGCTTCCTGCGACCTCGGGGCCTCCGCTCGTGCCTACGAATATGTCATCGCCTATCTGCATCCCTGCCGCCATCCGGAGCCTGCCCCTTTGCATCGGCGTCCGGTTGGAGTTGAGTTCGTAGACCGCCGATCTGACTCTTGCCTTCAGGGTGCTCCAATCCGATCCGGTCGGCGGGGAGTAGATCTCCTCGGAATACATGCGACCTTCCGGAAGCGCAAAGTTGGGGGATGTGCGCAGGCCGGTCTCACCTGCGCCGAATGTGTTCTCCCCGTATTGCGCGTAGTACCACCGTGCGAGGGAGGCGTCGCCCCGGACTCCGGTGGGAAGTTCGGCAGCGGTGGCGGTCTCCGTGGCGGCGTCCGTGGCCTCCGTGGCGACCGCTCTGGCCTCCGTGGCGACCTCGATGCCTTCTGTGGCCCGGCCGATCGAGGCCAGGCCGCCCAGTGCTGCGAGGCCGGTGCCGAGGGAGACCCAGCCGAGGACGGAGGAGGCTTTGGGGGAGGCTTTCTCCAGCGCGCCGCCGGAGATGGCGGTGATGTCGGCGGTGGCCGCGAGGGCTCCGAAGACGAGGCTGGTGGCGGAGGCGCTCTCCAGCGCTGCGATGAGTCCGCCGGCGGCCACGATGGAGGCGCCGCCGGTGAAGGCGGCCGCGGCCAGGCCGAGGACGCCGAGGCCGATGCCCAGCCAGGCTCCCCAGCTGAGGTGGCCGCTGGGGTCGGTGTGGTTGACGGGGTCGCCGGCGCAGTAGGTGTAGGGGTTGATGCCGCCGGGGCCGAAGGGGCTGAGGCTGTCGGGTGCGGTGAAGCGCATGAGGCCGGGGTGGTAGGGGCGGTAGCCGTTGCCCAGATGTAGCCAGCCGAGGTCGGGGTCGGTGCGTTCGCCGGTGTAGCCGAGGATGCTGGCGGCCGCCTCTGCGGGTCGGTCGCCGTAGGGGGTGTAGGCGTACTCCTCAGGCTGGTTCGAGCCGGTGGCGAGCAGAACGGTGCGCTGGGCGTCGGTGCCCAGCAGGCGGGTGTCGGTCTGCTGGGAGCCGTCGGTACGGTGCTGGGCGGTGCACGCCCAGCCGAGCTGGAGCAGGCGGATGCCGGTGCTGTCCCCGGTGACCGCGGCCAGGGTGCCGCTGCGGTAGGACAGGACGGTGGTGGCGGCTCTGGTGGTCTGGGTGAGGAGGCGGTCCAGCGGGTCGTAGCCGTAGGAGCTCGTGGCGCTGTCGCTGCCTGCGGTGCGCAGGCGGCCGAGGGCATCGTAGGTGAGGGTGCGTCCGGTGTCGTCGGTGGTCAGGCGCCCGGCCTTGTCGTAGCTCAGGGTGGCGTTCGGGTAGTCGGCGTGGGTGTGTTCGATGCGGGTGAGCTGGCACGGGTCGGTGGCGGAGAAGTGGTAGGTCGCGGTGTCGGAGCCGCTGGAGAACGTGGTCGTGCAGGTGGTGACATTGGCGTAGGCGTCGTAGGTGAACGCCTGGGCGGTGACGGTGTTGCCACGGTGGTCCTTGGGGGGCGCCGTGCCGGCGCAGCTGTAGGCGGTGAGGCGGTTGCGGCCGTCGTAGGTGAACTTCTCGTCGCGTAGTTCGGTGGTGCCGCGGGTGAGGGTGCGGCGGCTGAGGGTGTCGTTGTCGTTCCACTCCTGGGTGAGGGTCCAGGACGTGCTGTTGTCGTCGGTGATGGTGCGCTTCACTTCGCGGCCGAAGTCGTCCAGGGCCAGTTCGGTGGTCAGCTTGTGGCCGGTGGTGTCGGTGGCGGTCCATCCGCTGACGCGGCCGGTGTCGTCGTAGTCGACGATCGTCTGTGCGTCGTCACCGTCCACGAGTGCCGCGATGCGGCCGTACTCGTCCCGGGTCGTCTTCTGGACGACCCCGTCGACCGCGGTGTAGCTGCCTTCCAGGCCTGCCACCGTGTAGGAGGCCTTCGTGGTGAGGGTGTTCGTGCCGGTCTTGGTGGTGTCGGCGCTGACCAGGCCGGAGGGGTAGTAGTCGCGGGTGCGGGTGACGGTGCCCTCGACGGCCTCGGTCAGGGCTCCGGTCGCCGGGTCACGGGTGAACGTCTGGGTGATCGGGGCGGTGCTGACCTCGGTGAGGGCGTTGCCCAGCTCGATTTCGTACCGGTAGCTGCTGGCCTGGCCGTCGGGCGCCGTGACCCCGGCCGGGCGGGGGTCGGCGTCCTGGGCGTAGGTGTAGGACCAGGTGCGTTGGCCCGCGGTGGTGGAGGTGCGCCGGCCCAAGGCGTCGAAGGTCTGCGTACCGTAGGACGTCCCGTCGACGCTCACGTCGGTGGCGAGCGGCTGGGCGGAGAACGGTGCGTAGCTGCGGCCGATCTTCGTGCCCTCGGGGTGGGTGGTGCCGTCGGGGAGGGTGGTGAGGGTGAGGCGGCCGCGCACGTCGTAGTCGTGGAGTGTCCGGTTGCCGAGTTCGTCGGTCGCCCGGCGGAGTCGGCCCCAGCCGTCGTACTCCATCGTGCGCTTGCCCCGCGGAGTGTGGGCGGAGTCGCGCGCGAACCGTTCGATGCTCACCGGTCTCAGGCGCAGGTCGCGGGTGGTGACCTGGGTGCCTGTGGCCTCGGTGCCGTCGTGCAGCATCTGGGTGGTGACGGTCTGCTCGACGGGGTCTCCCCGTGTGAGGTGGGTGGGGCCGTCGGTGCGTTCGACGGTCAGCGGCTGGCCCCAGTCGTCGTAGGCGAACGTCTGGCCCAGCTCGGCGGCAGTGCCGTCGCGGGTTCGGTCGAAGGTCGTGGTGGTGGCCGTGCGGCCCTGCTCGTCGTAGCCGATGGTCTTCAGCGTGTACCAGTCGCCGTCGCCGATGGCGTCGATGTCCAGGCGTTCGGCCTTTACGGCCCGGCCTGCGCCGTCGAGGGTGTCGCGGACCTGGTTGCCTCGGGTGTCGGTGGACGTGACCACGAACCCTTTGCCGCCGGGGCCGATCGCGTAGTGGTGGGTCTGCGTGGCGGCGTGGGGTGTGCCGGGGTTCGCGGTGCGTTCGACGAGGCGGCCCAGGTTGTCGTAGGTCATCGCCGTTTCGTTGTCCTGCGGGTCCTTGGCCGAGCGCAGACGCCCGGTGAAGCGCGAACGCGTCTGGGAGCGCGTGACCGTGAGCTTCTCGGCCTTGTCGTCGACCGTGAGGCTGTGGCTCTGTTGGAGGGCGTCGCCGGTGACGGAGAATGTGAACGTGTGGGTCGTCTCGTAGGAGGTGCCGCTGCTGCCATCGGGGTACTCGGTCTCGACCATGCCGGTGATGCGGCCGAACTCCTTGGCGTCACTCGTCTCGTGGCTGTAGGTCCTCTCGTTGAGGAGCGCACCGCCTCCCTGGTGGGACTCCTTCGACTTCAGGACGACGATGGGGACCCGCGACTCCTTGGTGCTCGCGGCTTCGTAGGTATAGGTGGTCACGTAGACGGGCGCGCTGAACCCGGTGTCCGGCGGGGTCCGGGTGACGCTCTTGAGCAGGCGGGTGAAGCCGTTGGGGTCGGGCGGGCAGTCCTTGTGGGCCTCGTCCTCGCTGCCGCTCGCGGGATAGAAGGCCCACTCGGTGAGAGTGCCGTCGGGATCCTTCCGGCTGACCGGGTTGCCCTGGTCGTCGAAGACGGTTTCGGTGACTTCGGGGCGGGTCTTCGTCGATCCCGGCTTCTGGGGGTCGGGTTCGCTCCAGGTGACGGTCCGTGTCCTGGGGAGCTGGAACGGCGGCGGCTGCTTGTCGAACGGCTTGCCCGGGTCGACGTGGTAGTCGGTGTGGGTGGTCCTGGAGCAGCTGTTCTGCCACTCGGTTTCGTCCGTCAGCAGGTGGTAGTTGCTGTAGGTGCGCTTGACGTGTGCGGTCTGGTCCCCACAGGGCCGGGACTCGATGGACCAGTAGGTGTAGTCCGACGCGGTCCCGTACAGGTAGTCCTCCTGCGCGCTCCAGTCCATCCCGGAGTGCCCGCCGACGAAGTTGTCGTCGCTGTAGGTGTAGGTCTTCCTCACTGCCGGCTGGTCACACCCCGGCACCTGGACGAGTTCGGTCACATAGGGGAGGTCCGGCAGGTCGGCCTTGGTGGGGAACTTGTGCCCGGTGGGGTCGTAGGTGGCGCTCTCGCTCATCCCGCCGGGCATGGACACGGCGGTGATCCACGAACCCCACGTCTGACCCATGTCGCCGTAGGTGAAGCCCCAGTCCAGCACCTCCTCGCTGCCGGGGCCGTGGTGGCGTACGTGGGTGAGCCGGTCGTCCGAGAACCACAGCTCGACGTCGAAGGCCTCGCTCTGGCCCGGCAGGATCGTCAGGATGCTCTTGGCCTGATCGCTGTAGTCCACGGTGAGCAGGGGTTCGTTCTCGTCCGAGATCTTCGACAGACGCGGCTGGGACCCCTTGTAGATCCACTCCAGCTCCAGCCGGCGGCCGGCAGGCGTCACCAGGGCGGTGGGGACCTTCAGCGCGTAGCCGTTCTTCGGGCCGGTGAGGATCTCCACGTCGCCGGACTTGTGGACGATCTTGTAGGAGGTGTCCTCCATGGTCATACAGGCCGTGACGAGGGGGTTCTGGAAGAGGTTGACCTTCTTCTTCTCCGGCACGTCCTCCGCCTTGTACTGATCGCCGCTGGCGAGGCTCAGCAGGTGGGCGTCGGTGTCGTAGACGGTCAGGCCCAGCGAAAATCCCTGGCCGAAGCCGGAGTTCGTCCAGTTGAGCGGCGAGTAGCTCAGCTCCAGGGGCAGGGTCGGACCGAGGTTGCGGTTGCCGACGAGGTGGCCCAGCGTGATCTGGACGTTGAACAGGCCGGTTCGGGGATCGACGCCGCCCGACACCGCGCTGGCGAAATTCCCGGCTTGGCTGAAGAAACTCGGCGAACTCATGCGGCTCTACCTTCCTTTCCGGGTTCGCCCCTGCCGTTCGTAGGGTTGTGGCACCAAGGGGAGATGCGTGTGGCTTTCCATGCGGCTGCGTCCGTGACTTGGTCTGCCTGGCCGACCGGTTCCCCGCGACGACTCGGCCGCCGATCGGGAAGTGCGAGACGATTGCTGCGTCGAGCGAAACCGCTGACAGACGAGCGGGCCGTCCACCGGGGCCGCGTCCTGTCCGCGGCGCCCGCACGCTGTACGCAGCAGAGCGCGACACCGCGGGCATGGTCTGCATGCCAACTACCATCAGTGTCCGCTTCGTCGCACGTCGGCGCCACTCGGACGGCGGCGCCGGGAGCCCGCCCTGCGGCCGGGGCCGCGGAGGCCGCGTCACTCACCGCGGGCGGCGAGGCGGCCGGCGGCGTCGAGCCGTGCGAGGCGGGCGTGTTCCCGCTCGGCCCACTGCCGTACCCGGTCGGGATCCAGTGGGGTGCCGTGGCCGACGTGGAGGGTGGTCGGGTTGAGGGCGAGCATCTCGCGGAGGCTGGCGAGGTTCTGCCGGGGGTCGTCGTGGAAGGGCGGGTTGGCGGGCTTGCCGGGAACGAGGCCCATGAAGGAGCCCGCGATCAGGTCGCCCGCGATCAGGTCGCCGTCGTCGGTGAGGACGGAGACCGAGCCGGCGGTGTGGCCGGGGGTGGGCATGACGCGCGCCGCGAGGCCGAAGTCCTCCAGGCTCGTCTCGCCGCGGAGGAGCACGGTGGGCTCGAACGGCTCGGCCCGGGCATGGAGTTTGGGGTTGCGGTTCATGAGGCGGCCCATCGGGCCGGTGGGCAGGTAGGGTTCGCGGACCCGGCCCGAGCGGTACGGCCCGAGGTCGGCGACGTGGCCGGCGACGGGCGCGCCGGTGAGCCGGTGCAGTTCGGCGGCGGACCCGAAGTGGTCGATGTGGCCGTGGGTGATGACGATCAGTGAGACCTCGGCGGGGTCGACCCCGTGGGCGGTGACCCGGTCCAGGATCTTCCGGCCGCTGCCGGGGGTTCCGGCGTCGACGATGACCGGTCGGCGGCCGAGCAGCAGGTAGGCGTTGATGTTGTGCCGGCCCATGACCGGGATCGGGACGACCTTCGTGCGGCGCATGGTTCTCCTCCGAGGGGTGCTGGTCGATGCCGCGCGTGCGGGCATGGCGGGGCTCGGCCGGTGCGCGAGTGCGCCCGGCGGCCGGCAGGTGGTGTGGGTCGGGAGGTCAGAAGCGGCGGCGGTACTCGGCCGGGGTGGTGCCCAGCCGCCGCCGGAAGACGCGGTGCAGCGTCTCCACGGAGCCGAGGCCGCTGGCGGCGGCGACCTCCGGCAGGCTCCGGTCGGTGTCCTCCAGCAGTCGCCGGGCGGCCTCCAGCCTGGCCGCCTCCACATAGGCGGCCGGTGTCGTGGAGGTGCGCCGGTGGAACAGCCGGGTGAAGTGCCGCGTGCTCAGGTGGGTGCGGGCCGCGAGGGCCTCCAGGGAGAGGTCCTCGGTGAGGTGCTCGCCGATCCACCGGCGCAGCTCGTCGATCCGGTCGTCCGAGGAGTTCCGTTCCGAGCCACGGACGGAACTACGGACGGACAGTGGCACGCTGAACTGGCTCTGCCCGCCGGAGCGTTTGACGTACATCACCATCATCCGGGCGGTCGCGAGCGCGAGGTCCTGGCCGTGGTCCTCGGCGACCATGGCGAGCGCCATGTCCATCCCCGAGGTGACGCCGGCGCAGGTCCACATCCGCCCGTCCCGGATGAAGATCGGATCGGGATCGACCCGGACGTCCGGGTGCTCGGCGGCCAGTCGGCCGGCGGTGAGCCAGTGGGTCGTCGCGGGCCGGCCGTCCAGCAGCCCCGCGGCGGCCAGCAGGTGCGCCCCGGCGCAGATCGAGCCGGTCCGCCGGGCCCGGGGTGCCGCACGGCGCAGCCACGTGGTGACCTGGTGGTCGATCACCGGCTCCACCCCGCCGTCGACGAGTTCGATCGCCCCCGACACCAGCAGGGTGTCGATCGGGCCGGCCACGTCGTCGAAGGCCAGATCGGCCATCAGTCGCAGGCCGCTGGAGGTGGTCACCGGCCCGCCGTCGGGCGTCGCGATCCGCACGAGGTAGCCGGGCCGGTCGGCTGTGGCGACCCTGGAGGCGACGGAGAAGACCTCGGCCGGTCCGGTGGCGTCCAGCAGCTCGATGCCGGGGAAGGCGACGATCACGACGTGGTGCGGTTGGGGCATGGCCTGATCCTTCCGCCCGATCGGACGCGGCCGCAACGACCAGGATCTGTCACATCGGGCCATCGCGGGCAGCGGCCGGGCCGGCCCGCCGATCGGCGCCCCGTACCGGACTCCGACGCCCGGCCGGTCACCGCCTCGCCGTCTTCCTTCGCCGCCTCCGCCGGATTGTGCCGGGGTCGCGGCCGATCGTCGGCGGCCTCTTGGGCGCGAGCATGCGACAGGGCGGCCCGTGCCGGCGTCGGTTCCGGCAGGGCCGCCCTGGGCGGTGGCACGCTTCCGGCAGTGCCACCGTGATTCAAATCTTAGCAGTTGCTAAGATTGGCAACTGCGAGGGGGGTCGGGATGGGTGTCTCTTCGCGTCGGTGTGTTCGGGTGCCGCTCGCTCCGTCCGTGGTGCCGGGCCGGTTCGGAGGCTCGGCCGCACGGGGGCGGGATCCGCGCACACCGGGCGACTGTCCTGATCCCCAGCCGCCGGCGGGCAGCCGGTGGCTCCTCGCGGCGGCTCACCGTCGCCCCGCGTGTGCTGAAGAGGGGCGGCGGTGAGCATCCGACGGGCGCTGGAAGCGCTGCCGGGGTGCCACGGCCTCGGCGGGATCCGACTCCTCCCGGACCCGGGCCCGGGCCCGGGCCCGGACGTCGCGCTCGCCGCGATGGCGGCGGGATGATCATCCGCCGGTGGAGTTGCTAGAGTCGGCGGTGATGATGTTCTTCACGGCCCGCACTGGACAGGGACGGTGAGCCCGGTGGACACGCCCGCCCCGCGACAGCCGTCGGTCGTCAGCGTGCCGCTCTACCAGCACAAGGCCGAGTTCTTCAAGACGCTCGGTCACCCGGCCCGGATCCGGGTGCTGGAGCTGCTGAGCGAGCGTGAGCAGGCCGTCGCCGAGCTGCTGCCCGAGGTCGGGATCGAGGCGGCACACCTGTCCCAGCAGTTGGCGATCCTGCGTCGCACCGGGCTGGTCGCCTCCCGTCGGGAGGGCGCCACGGTGCTCTACCGCCTCACCACACCCGAGGTCGCCGACCTCCTCGCGGTCGCCCGGTCGATCCTCGGTACCCTGCTGACCGACCGCGCCGAACTCCTGGACGAGCTGCGCGGCGACACCGGGACGGTCCCGCCCGGGGCTTAGGGCCGCCTCCTGCCGCCGCGCCGGACCACGGGTCTTCGAACGGCCTCGGCGGACACCGGGCCGATGTCGCGGCGGGGGACCGGCGGGGTGTCAGGGGTCGAGGGGCAGGAGGACGTGGACGGTTTTGCCGCCGCTCGGGTCGGGATGGACACCGAGGTGCCCACCGAGGTTGCGAGCGAGGTCGGCGACGGCGGCCAGACCGCCCGTGTCGTCCGGTTCGGGGAGGTCGAGCAGGGCCGGGTCGCCGTCACGGATGGCGACTTCCAGGTGGGTGCCGGTGGCGGCGATGAGCAGTTCGAAGGACGGGGACCGCCGTCCGGCGTGCCGCACGGTGTTGCCGACCAGTTCGGTGACGGCGAAGACGGCGGCGTCGTGGGCCGTCGTCCTCGGCGGGATGCGCCAGTTGGTGAGGAGGGTCACCGTGATCCGGCGCACGATCCGGGCGGCGGCCCAGGTGCTGTCCAGACTCATCCGGTAGTGCCGGCGATCGTCGACGGGTTGGGGCGGCATGGCGGGGCCGGGGTCGTGGTGCCCGCGGCCCCGGCCCCGCCGGCGGATCACGGATGTTCCTCGGGGGAAGAGGTCAACTGGTCGCTCCTGCGGCGGCGGTCTCGCTGGTGGTGCGGCCCGCCGGGATCAGCGGGTCGTGCAGGTGGGTGCGGGCGTGGGCGATGGCCTCGGGGGTGGTGGCGAAGACGTGGCCGTCGGCGCGCAGGCGGTCGAGTATGCCGAGGGCGTCCAGCGGGCGGTGGTGTTCGTCGCGGATGCCGGAGACGAGGACGAGGGTGCCGCGCCGCCGGAGTTCGGTGATGGCGTCGCCGAGGACGGTGGCGCCGCTGGCGTCGATGGCGCTGACCCGTGACATCCGCAGGATCGCGACCCCGACCTGGGTGGACTCGGTGAGTTCGAGCAGGAAGCGGTGGGCGGCGGCGAACAGCAGCGGGCCGTCGATGCGGTAGGCGACGATGTGCTCGGCGAGCAGCGCCTGCTCCTCCTCGTGGTGGTCGGCCGGCGGGAGGTCGGCGTGCAGCGGGACCTGCTCGATCCTGGTCGCCTTGGCGACGGCGGCGAGTGCCAGGGCACCGGAGACGAGCATGCCGACGACCACGGCGGTGACCAGGTCGAAGGCCAGGGTGGCGGCGGCGGTCAGCGCCAGCACCGCGGCCTCCCCGCGCCCGGTGCGGGCCAGCGCCCGCAGCGAGCCGGTCTGGACCATGCGGACGGCGGTGGCGATCAGCACCCCGGCCAGTGCCGCCAGGGGGATGCCGGCCACCAGCGGGGCGGCGGCGAAGACGATGACCGCGAGGACGGCGGCGTGGACGAGGGCGGCGAGCCGGGAGGCGGCGCCCGAGCGCACGTTGACGGCGGTGCGGGCGATCGCGCCGGTCGCGGCGACGCCGCCGAACAGCGGGGCGGCCAGGTTGGCCAGGCCCTGGCCGAACAGTTCGCGGTCGCTGTCGTGGCGCTCGGAGACGCTCATGGCGTCGGCGGCCGTCGCGGACATCAGCGATTCCAGCGCGGCCAGCGCGGCGACGGCGAACGCGGAGGGCAGCAGCGCGGGGACGGCGGAGAGGTCGAGGAAGCCGAGCGAGGGGGCGGGCAGGCCGGTGGGCAGGTGACCGATGGTGGCGACCGGCAGGTCGGCGAGCTCCGTGACGGCGGTGGCGGCGGCGACGGCGATCAGCGAGAACGGCAGCGCGGGCCGCAGCCGCGCGCCGGCCAGCATCACGGCGGCCACCGCGAGCGCCGTCCCGGCGGCGGCCCAGTGCGGTGCGGCGGCGAACGCGCGGACGGCCTCGGCGGCGACCAGGGCCGGGTTGTCGCCCTCGGGCTTGGTGACGCCGAGCGCGCCGGGCACCTGCTGGAGGGCGATGACCCCGGCGATGCCGAGGGTGAAGCCCTCCACCACGGGTACGGGCACGTAGGCCATCCAGCGGCCGGCCCGGGCCAGGGCGAGGGCCACCAGGATGCCCCCGGCGAGCAGGCCGACGGTCAGCACGCCGTCGGTGCCGTAGCGGGCGACGATCGGGACGAGGACGACGGTCATGGCGCCGGTCGGTCCGGACACCTGGAGGTTGGAGCCGCCGAAGACGGCGGCCAGCGCCCCGGCCACGACGGCGGTGGCCAGTCCGGCCTCGGCGCCCGCCCCGGAGGAGATCCCGAACCCGAGGGCCAGCGGCAGCGCCACGATCGCCACCGTCAGGCCGGCGAACAGGTCCTTGCGCGGGGAGCGCCCCATGGTGGCGAGGATCGCCCGGGTGGGCAGCACCGCCCGTATCCGGTCGAGGACGGCGTTCACGCCTGGACCTCCTCGGCCCCGGCGCGCAGTTCGGCCAGCAGCTGCCCCTGGCCGCTGATGACCGTGCTCAGTATCCGGCGGGCGGCCATCAGCAGCTCGGCCACGTCCGGGGTGGAGAGCGCGTAGACGACGGTGGCGCCGTCGCGGGTGGCGGTCACCAGGTTGGACCGGCGCAGGATCGCGAGCTGCTGGGAGAGGTTGGAAGCCTCGATGTCGAGGGCGGAGAGGAGCTCCCGCACCGGCGTCGGGCCGTTCTGCAGCAGTTCCAGTACCCGGATGCGCACCGGGTGGCCCAGGGTGCGGAAGAACTCCGCCTTCGCCTGGTACAGCGGGACGGCCATGACTCAGCCTTCTTCCTTGCGTCGTGCTCGGGATGTTCGGCCCGCGACTCAGCCCGCGACGTCGATGCCGTTCAGGTCCGCGATCGCGAGCAGCGCCGACACGCGGCCCTCGTAGGCGGCGACGCCTTCGTGGTCGCTCGCGGCCTGCGCGTCGCTCAGCGCCTGGTGCGCCAGGTCCAGCTGCTCGCGCAGCTCCTGCTCGAAGGCCTCGGTCATCGCCACCCTCCCTCGCCCCGGCTGTCCGCCTCGGGACGGCCGCGGGCACGCTGCGCCTGTCGGACAGTGCACCATGATGTGCGGAGATGAAGAATTTCGCAACTCGATTGTTCGGCATGTGGTGGATTCGGATGATCGCGATCTCCTGTGCGAGCGGGCTCGCCGGGCCGGCGCCGTGAAGCGTTCGCCCGAACATCTGAACAGTTGCTAATATTCGCAACTGCGAGGTGCGGGAGGACGGGGCACGTATCCCACCGGGCGGCTCGTGGCGGGACGGCAGGCATGGGCCGGCGGCATGGAAGTTGTGCTCCATGGCGCGGGCTCGCGGGAACGCCGCGGACGGCCCGGTCGCCCCGTCCTCCCGTGGTGTCCGCGGCCGATGGGGCCGCCTGCCCGCCGCCGCTCTCGGACGTGGTCGCCCGAGGGTGGCGGTGGGCGCCTCCGGGTACGTGGGTGTTTCCGCCGCCTCGCCGACAGGTCTCCGACAGGTCTATAGTCTCTCGCCGTAGCGGACCGAGCACTCTGTGTTCCGGTCTCGGTCCGCTGTGCGCGCCCGCCGTTGCGGCAGGCCGTCAGGCCCTGTGGGCCGGACCGCCGGACCCCGGACAGCACATCCCCGAAACGTGCGTCGAGACGGAGAGGTCCGCGATGGATCTGCTGCGCAAGATCCGCGAGATCGGCCGGGTCGCCGAACCGGCCCCGCCCCACCCCGAAGGCGAAGTCCCGCCCTCCGCCCGCGAGTTGCACGGCTCGGCGCAGGTGCGCCACGTCGACGCCGGGTCCTGCAACGGCTGCGAGATCGAGATCGGCGGGGCGTTCGGCCCGGTGTACGACGCCGAGCGGTACGGGGCGCGACTGGTCGCCTCGCCGCGCCACGCCGACGTGTTGCTGGTGACCGGTCCGGTCACCCGGAACATGGCCGAGCCGCTGCGCCGCACCCACCGGGCCGTGCCCGAGCCGAAGGTCGTGGTCGCGGTCGGCGACTGCGCGATGAACTGCGGTCTGCTGGCCGGGGCGTACGGCGTCGCGGGGGCCGTGGCCGACATCGTGCCGGTGGACCTGGAGGTACCGGGCTGCCCGCCGGAGCCGGCCGCGATCGTCGCGGCGCTGCGACGGGTGACCGGGCGGTGAACGCGATCGCTCCCGCGCTGGCGGCGGCGAGCGGCCTGGCCGCCGCCGGATCGGCGGCCGGGCTGGTGTCCCCCGAGCGCCTCCGCCCGGCGCTGGTCGGGGTGTGCACGGCCGGGGTCGGTGCCGCCGGGCTGGCCGCCGGGGGCGCGGCCCTGGGCGGGCAGCGGTGGTCGGCGTCGTTACCGGACCTGCTGCCGCTGGCCGGGGTGCACCTCGCCCTCGACGCGCTGTCCGGGCTGTTCACCGCGGTGTCCGGAGGGGTGATCGTCGTCGCCGCCGTGTACGGGATCGGCTACTCCCGGCAGGGGCCGGCCGGGCGCGGTGTCCAGGCCGTGCTGCCGCTGTTCGCCTGGACGCTGGTCATGGTCCCCGCCGGCGCCGCCGTCTCGACCTTTCTGCTGCTGTGGGAACTGATGGCGGCGAGCTCGCTGCTGCTCGTGGTCGCCGAGCACCGGAAGCGGGCCGCCGTCCGGGAAGCCGGTGTCTGGTACGCGGTGATGACCCACCTCGGCCTCGTCTGCCTGCTGATCGCCCTGGTCCTGTTCGCCGCCAGGGCCGGCGGTGAGACCTTCCCCGCCCTCCGTGCCGCCTCCGACACCCTGTCACCGGCGGTGCGCGGTACGGTCTTCGTCCTCGCGCTGGCCGGATTCGGGTCCAAGGCCGACATGGTGCCGCTGCACGCCTGGCTGCCCCGGGCGTATCCGGAGGCCCCCAGCCACGTCTCGGCGCTGATGAGCGCGGCGATGGCGAACCTCGGCGCGTACGGCCTGATCCGCACCGCCTTCGACCTGCTGGGCGGCGGGCCGCGCTGGTGGGGACTGCTCGCCGTGGCGCTCGGCGCCGTCACGGCGGTGTACGGGATCGTGCAGGCGGCCGTGGCCACCGACCTCAAGTGCCTGCTCGCCTACTCCACCAGTGAGAACCTCGGCCTGGTCCTGATCGGCATCGGTGCCGCCCTGCTGTTCGACGCGGGCGGCAACTGCGCTCTCGCCGCCCTCGCCCTCGTGGCGGCCCTGCTGCACGTCGTCAACCACGCCGCCTTCAAGGCCCTGCTCTTCGGTGCGGCCGGATCCGTCGTGCGCGCCACCGGCACCCGCGACCTGGACGCCCTCGGCGGCCTGCGCCCCCGGATGCCGGTCACCACCGCGCTGTTCGCCGTCGGCGCGCTGGGCGCGATCGCCCTGCCCCCGGGCAACGGGT
Source organism: Kitasatospora sp. NPDC005856 (assembly GCF_040629945.1). Classification (NCBI taxonomy): domain Bacteria; kingdom Bacillati; phylum Actinomycetota; class Actinomycetes; order Kitasatosporales; family Streptomycetaceae; genus Kitasatospora; species Kitasatospora sp. NPDC005856. Next base: position 142,452 of record NZ_JBEXWT010000008.1, read on the forward strand.
TCATCAGCGAGTGGTTGCTGCTCCAGTCCCTGATCCACGGACTCGCCGCGCCCGGCGTGGCCACCGCCGTGATGCTGCCCGTGGCCATCGCCGCCATCGCCCTGTCCGCCGGGCTGGCCGCCGCCGCGTTCGTCAAGGCCCTCGGCGTCGGCTTCTTCGCCCGCCCGCGTAGCGCCGCCGCCGCACGCGCCCACGAGAGCCCGCCCACGATGCTCGCCGGCGCGGGCCTGAGCGCGGCCGCCTGCGTCGCCCTCGCCCTGGTGCCCGGCGTGCTCGCGGACGGGCTGGGCCGAGCCGCCGCCGCGGCCGGGCTGCGCGGTGCCGGACCGACGGGCGGTGCCGGAGCGGCGGGCGGTGGACCGATCGGAGGAGGTGAACTGCGGCTGCGGCTCACCGAGTTGTCGGGCCGATTGGCCCCGCTCTGGATCGCCGCCGCCCTGGTCGCGGCCGTGGCCGCCGTCCTGCTGCTCGTCCGTGCCCTCGCCCGAGGCCCGCGCCGTACCGGTGCCCCGCTGTGGGCCTGCGGGGCCGGAGCGCCCACCGCGCGGATGGAGTACACCGCGACCTCGTTCGCCGAACCGCTCCAGCGCGTCTTCGACGACGTCCTCGCCCCCGAGCAGGACGTCGACGTCACCCCGGTCCGCGAATCCGCCTACCTGGTCGAGCGGGTGCGCTACCAGCACCGCGTCCCGGACCGGATCGAGCACCGCCTCTACCAGCCCCTCCTGCGCCTGCTGGCACGGGCCGGCCGCGCCGGGCGGCGGCTCGCGGACGGCAGCGTCCACCGCTACCTCGGCTACGGCTTCACCACCCTGGTCGCCGTGCTGCTCGCCCTGGTGGTGACCAGGTGAGCGCGCGGCGCGAGCCCATCGGCGCGAGGCACAGGTCGGGGGACGCCCCCGCCGGGGGAGACGGGGTGGGGACATGAACCCGGTCGGCACCGTGGCCGTCGTCGCCCAGGTCGTCCTCGCCTGCGCCGGGGCACCCTGGCTGGCCGGGCTGATGCGCCAGGTCCGCGCCCGACTCGAAGGACGGGTGGGCGCCGGGCCCGGCCAGCCCTGGCGGGACCTGCGCAAACTGCTCCACAAGCAGCCCGTCACCGCCACCGGCACCGGGCCGGCCTTCCGCGCCGCCCCCCTGGTCGTGGTGGCCACCGCCGTGGTCGCCGCGGCACTGGTGCCGCTCGTCTCCACCCGCACGCCGGTCAGCGGCGACGCCGACCTGATCGTGGTGGTCGCGCTGCTCGCCCTCGGCACCGTCTCCCTCGCGCTGGCCGGTCTGGACACCGGAACCGCCTTCGGCGGCATGGGCGCCAGCCGCGAGATGACGGTGGCGGCGCTGGTCGAACCGACCCTGCTGATGTCGGTGTTCGCACTGTCCATCCCGGCCGACTCCACCAACCTCGCCGCCATCGTCACCGGCGCCGTCCACGACCCGGCCCGGCTCGCCACCCCCACCGGGCTGCTGGCCGCCGTCGCCCTGGTGGCCGTCACCCTCGCCGAGACCGGCCGGCTGCCCGTGGACAACCCCTCCACCCACCTGGAACTGACGATGATCCACGAGGCGATGGTGCTGGAGTACTCCGGCCCCGACCTCGCACTGATCGAACTCGGTGCCCAGCTGCGACTCACCGTCCTGCTCGGCCTGCTGGCCTCGCTGTTCACCCCCTGGGGCATCGCCACCGGGACGGGCGCGGCCGCCCTCGTCCTCGCGCTGGTCGTGGTGACCGTCAAGGTGGCCCTGCTGGGCGCGCTGCTGGCGGCCGCCGAGGTGTTCCTCGCCAAGATCCGGCTCTTCCGGGTCCCCGAACTCCTCGCCGGCTCCTTCCTGCTGGCACTGCTCGCCGTCGCCGCCTCCTACTTCCTCACCGGAGAGTGACGCGTTGAGCGAAAGCCTGTACACCCAACTCCTGGACCTCGCCTGCGGGGTGTTCCTGCTCGCCGCCGTCCTGGTGCTGTGGCGGCGCCAACTCGCGGCTTTCATCCGGGTGTTCGCGGCCCAAGGGATCGCACTGGCCGCCATCGCCGCACTCCTCGCCCTGCACGAACACCGGTGGGACCTGCTCGGCGTCGCCGTGCTGATCGCCGCCCTGCGCGCCGGCCTCCTGCCGCGGCTGATGCGCGGCGCCCTCACCGCCGGCGGCGAGACGCACGAGAGCGAGCCCCTGGTCAACGTCACCGCCTCACTCCTGACCGCCGCGGCCCTCACCCTGCTCGCCTACGCCGTCACCCGACCGCTCACCGAACTGGCGCCCACCCCCGCCACCCGCGCCCTGCCGATCGGCCTGGCCGTCGTCCTGATCGGCTTCTTCACCCTCGCCACCCGCCGCCGCGCGCTCTCCCAGGTGGTCGGCTTCCTGCTCGTGGACAACGGCATCACCGCGGTCGCCTTCCTCGCCACCTCCGGCGTCCCGCTGATCGTCGAACTCGGCGTCTCCTTCGACGTCCTGTTCGCGGTGCTGGTCCTCCAGGTGCTCACCGCCCGGATGCGCGCGGCCTTCGGCGGCACCGACCTCGACGACCTGCGGGAGCTGCACGACTGATGCCCGACGCCCTCCTCCTCGCCGGCCCCGTCGCCGCTCCACTGGCCGTCGCGGCGCTCTACCCGGCCGTCGGCTGGCGGCCCGCGACCGCCTGGGCCGGACTGTTCCCACCCGCCGCCGTCCTCGCCTGCGCGGGAGCGCTGGCCACCGAAGTCCTCCGGCACGGCTCCGTCACCGCCTACGACGGCCTGCTGCGCGCCGACGCCCTGACCGTGTGGATCCTGCTCGGCATCGGCGCGGTCGGCGCCCTGGCGTGCGCCGCCGGCCCCGCCTACCTCGCGGCCGAACGCACCGACCCCGTCGACGCCCGCCGCTACGGTCTGCTCGTCCACCTCTTCCTCGCCGCGATGGCCCTGGCCACCCTCACCGCGAACCTCGGCGTGCTCTGGGTCGCCATCGAGGCCACCACCATCGTCACCGCCTTCCTGGTCGGCCACCGCCGTACCCGCGCCGGCGTCGAGGCCGCCTGGAAGTACGTGGTGATCTGCTCGGTCGGCATCGCCCTCGCCTTCCTCGGCACCGTGTTGGTCTACTTCGCGGCCCGGCACGCCGGCATCCCCGAGTCCCGCGCCCTCGACTGGCCCACCCTGATCGCCCACGCCGACCGGCTCGACCAGCCGACCCTGCGGCTCGGTACCGCCCTCGCCGTCCTCGGGTTCGGCGCCAAGGCCGGGCTCGTCCCCCTGCACGCCTGGCTGCCCGACGCCCACAGCCAGGCCCCCGCGCCGGTCTCGGCGCTGATGTCCGGCGTGCTGCTCGCCGTCGCCTTCACCGCCGTCCTGCGCCACAAGGTGCTCGCCGACTCCACCCTCGGCACCGGCTTCGCCCGCGCCCTGCTGCTCGCCGTCGCCCTGGCCACCCTCGCCCTGGCCGCGGCCCTGCTCCTCGCCCAGCGTGACTACAAGCGCATGCTCGCCTACTCCAGCATGGAGCACATGAGCCTGATCGCCCTCGCCGCGGGCGTCGGCACCCACCTGGCCACGGCCGCACTGCTGCTGCACATGGCCGGCCACGGGCTGGCCAAGGGCGCGGCGTTCTGCTCCTCCGGACACGTCGCGCACCTGGTGCACACCACCCGCATCGGACGCGTCCGGGGCCTCCTCGGCCGCGCCCCCGCACTCGGCGCCGTGCTCGGCCTCGCCCTGCTCGCGCTGCTCGCCCTGCCGCCCTTCAGCCTCTTCGCCTCCGAACTCGGCATCGCCCGCGCCGGCTTCGACGCGGGACTCGGCTGGAGCGTCGTGCTCGCCCTGGTCCTGGTCCTGGTCGCCTTCGCCGCCATCGCGGTGCGCGGTGCCCGGATGCTGCTCGGACCACCACCCGGGCCCGCCGCCCCGGTCGTCTCCGGGGCGAGCGCGTGGCTGCCGCCCGCCGCCGCACTCGCGGCCTGCGCCGCGCTCGGCGTCACCGTCGCCCCCCTGCGCGACCTGCTCGACGCCGCCGCCACGATCGGAGGGCACTGACCCCGTGCAGCGCACCACCACCGACCTCGAACCCGACGAACTCCCCGAGCACGCCGCCCGGTTGCTCGCCGACGGCCACCGGCTCGCCCTCGTCGCCGCCCACCACGACGACCCCGCCGCCGTCCGCGTGGTCTACCTCTTCGTCCAGGGCCCGCCCGACACCCGCACCGAGCTCCACGTCCGTCTGGACGCCCGCGCACCCGCCGTCCCCACCCTCGCCCGACTCTCCTTCCCCGCAGGCCGGTTCGAACGCGAGATGCGCGACCTGCACGGCGTCGTCCCGCTCGGCCACCCACTGCCCCACCGCCTCGTCCGCCACCCGCACTGGCCCCGCGGCTGGTACCCGATGCGCCCCGATGCCGGACCCCCACCCGAATTCGGCACCCCCGAAGGCCCGTTCCCGTTCCTCACCGTCGAAGGGCCGGGGGTGTACGAGATCCCGGTCGGCCCCGTCCACGCCGGCCTCATCGAACCCGGACACTTCCGCTTCTCCGTCGTCGGCGAGACCATCCTCAAACTCAAGGCCCGCCTCTGGTACGTCCACCGCGGCATCGAGAAGCTCTTCGAAGGCCGCTACCCCGAGCACGCCGTGCCGCTGGCGGAACGGATCAGCGGCGACACCGCCGTCGGCCACGGCCTCGCCTACTGCCTCGCCGTCGAGGAGGCCACCGGTCTGCGGGCACCCGCCCGGGCGCAGCGAGCCCGGGCCCTGCTGCTGGAGCTCGAACGCCTCCACAACCACGTCACCGACCTCGGAGCCCTGTGCAACGACGTCGGCCACGGCGTCCTCAACTCCCACGCCTGGCGCATCCGCGAGCGCCTGCTCCGCCTCAACCACACCGTCACCGGCCACCGCCTGCTGCGCGGCGGCGTCGTCCCCGGCGGTGCCGTCCTGCGCCACCTCCCGGACCGTACCGAACTCGCCCGGATCCGTGCCGACCTGAACGACCTCGCCGGTCTCGCCCTCGACCACCCCACCATCCACGACCGCTTCACCGGCACCGCGATCCTGCCGACCCGGGCCGCCCACGACCTCGGCTGCCTCGGCTACGTCGCCCGCGCCAGCGGCCTGCCCACCGACGCCCGGCGCGCCCACCCCCACCACGACCTCGGCGAACTCCTGACCGGCCGGACCCTCGACACCGGCGACGTCCTCGCCCGCTTCCGGATCCGCGCCCAGGAAGCCGGCGACGCCCTCACCCTGATCGAGCACCTCGCCGAAGGCCTGTCTCCCGGAGCCGTCGTCGACCTCAGCCCGCACCGGCCCGCTCGCGGCAGCGGCGTCGGCATCGCCGAGGGCTGGCGCGGCACCATCGTCACCCGAATCGAACTCGGAGCCGATGCCACCCTCGCCCGGGTCAAGGTCGTCGACCCGTCCTTCTTCAACTGGCCCGCCCTGCCCGTCGCCCTCGCCGACACGATCGTCCCCGACTTCCCCCTCACCAACAAGAGCTTCAACCTGTCCTACGCGGGCAACGACCTGTGACCGCCACGTTCGGGCGTCGCTTCCTCCGGAGGGCCCGGCGTGCCCGCACGGCGCGACCCGGACGGCCGTCCCGCGTCGGCGAACTCCCGTGGCCGGACCGGACATCGACGGCCGTCGGCGCCCGGTGACCACCGACGTCCGCGGCCCGGGCGGTGAAGGAAATCGGGTTGCGCAGCTGGTGGCCGGGGATCTACAACGGCGTTGTTGCCCATGACGAGTCGTCGGGGGCCCGCGGTCCGGTCACTCGGGCCGGCGGGCGGCCCTCGGGGAGGAACACCGGATCGATGACCACGCTCTCGCTGCCCTTCAGCACCGAACGGCTCCTGCTGCGCCCGTTCACGCCCGACGACGTCGACGACCTGTACGCGTACCAGAGCCTCCCCGAAGTCGCTCGTTACCTCTACCGGCCGCCACTCACCCGTGAGCAGTGCGCGCAGAGCCTGACGCGGCGCGCGGCCGGCACGGCGTGGGCCGAGGACGGTGACGCCCTCGCGCTCGCCGTCTGCCCGGTCGGCGAGGAGAAGGTCGTCGGCGAGGTCGTCCTGAAGCTCGCGAGCGCGCGGGCGCGCCAGGCCGAGATCGGCTGGACCTTCAACCCGGCGTACGGCGGCCGGGGTTACGCGACCGAGGCGGCGCGGGCGACCGCCGGGAGGGCCTTCGCCGAGCTGGGTGTCCACCGGCTCTTCGCCCGCCTCGACGTGCTCAACACCGGGTCGGTGCGCGTGTGCGAGCGCCTCGGCATGCGCCGGGAGGCGCACCTCGTCGAGAACGACCTCGACGAGGTGCGCTGGGGCAGCGAGTACGTCTACGCGACGCTCGCCCGGGAGTGGAAGGCCGATCGGGCCTGACCAAGGAGAGGCCGCGCGCCCGGTGGACGAGCACCAGACCCGGTTGAGAGCGGAAGACCCGGTTGAGAGCGGAAGACCCGTCGTCGTCTCCCGGTGACGGTGGGTCACACGGTCTGGAGCTCCTTCACCGCGTCCTTCGACAGACTGACCCGCACCAGGGCGGCGGCCAGCCTCGCATGGTCCTTCGGCGGCACCAGGCTGCCGAGCCCGCGGGGCGTGTGCGGCAGGCCGAGGTCCTTCGCCGTCCCGCAGGCCCGGTCGTCGAAGAACGGGCGCAGCTGCGGCCAGACGGCCTGGGCCTCCCGGCAGAAGATGTCCGCGCCGACCGGGCCGATCCTCGGGACCTCCCGCAGCAGGTCGCGCAGCGCGTCCAGGTCGCCGTCGGCCTGCTCCCGCATCCGGCGGAGGTCGCCGTGCCAGCGGTCGAGCACCAGCTGGGCCCCGTCGCCGAGGGCGGTGGCGGTGCTCTCGTCGTACCGCACGTAGTGGGCGCGCCCCAGCGCGTCCACGCGGTCCTGCCAGTCGGAGTCGGCCATCACCCTGGGTGTCCGCAGGCCGGCCCGGAACAGCTCCCGCGCGGCGGTGGTGGCCGTGTCGGCCTTGATGCGGATCGAGCAGAGCACCGTGAGCACCAGCAGCCGGTACAGCGGCGCGGGCTTGTCGCGCAGTGTGATGCCTGCCTGTTCGGCGTACGTCCGGCCGTGGTCGGACAGCAGCCTGGAGATGATCGTGTCGACCGTCATCGCTCCGGCACCTCGCTTTCCGTAGCGCCCCACAGTGCTGCGGGTTCCCCGAAATCCGCGCCGTCACGCCGAACGTGTCGGGCGATGTGGGCGGGGTAGGCGCCGGAGTGAGCCGGACGACCCCGACCTCACCGCGCGGCGCCGGACGACGCCTTCACGCGGGCTGCTCGAGGGCGTGTCTCGGCGACGCGCGCGGCGTGGGGTCGGCCGAGCCAGAGGGCGAACGTGACGACGAACAGTGCCTCCACCAGCAGGGAGAGCGGGCCGTAAGGCTGCTCCCAGCCCTCCTCGTGGTAGCCCGGCAGTCCGACGGTACGGGACAGCAGGAACCCGACGATCATGCCGATGCTGGTCGCCGACCCGACCAGCCAGGCACCGACGGGCCGCCGTAGGGCGACGAGACCGACGGCCACGCCGAGCATCACCGTGCTCCCGATCACGAACAGGACGCCGATGTAGGGCTTCTCCTCCAGGTGCGAGGGGACCAGGATCAGATGGACCACGGCGTTCGCCACGGCACTGGCTACCGCAGTCCCCAGAAGTGCGATTCGGATCGAGTGGGAATTCATCACGATTCCAGGGGTCACGCGACGGCCTCCCCGGCCGCCGCTTCCTTTCTGCCGCTCGCGAGGACGTGCTTCCCCCGGATACGGACTCGGCAGGCCGAGTGTTCACCGACCGACTCGGGCCCGGCGCGAGCACGAGCGCCGCGTCCGCGGTGAGGTAGGGCGTCCAGCGGGCTACCAGGTGGCCCAGGGGAGGTTCCAGCCGCTGAGGCCGTTGTCGGGGGAGACGGTCTTCTCCTTGGTGTTGACGATCGTGACGACGTCGCCGATCAGTGAGCTGTTGTAGAACGACCCGGCGACGGAGGCGTCGCTGCCGCCCTCCACGTCCTTGAGCGCGACGCAGCCGTGGCTGGTGTTGGCCTTGCCGAACGGGTCGCCCTCGTACCAGTAGTTGCCGTGGAGGTAGGTGCCGGACCTGGTCAGCCGCATCGCGTGCGGGACGTCGGGGATGTTGTACTCGTTGCCCAGGCCGACGGTCTGGGAGTTCATGTGGGTGACCGGCTCCTTGGACATGATGACCATGGTTCCGCCCCAGGAGGGGTGCTGGTCGTCGCCGAGGGTGGCGGGCACGGTGGTGGACCTGCCGTCCCGCACGATCGTCATCTGGTGTTTCGCGGCGTCCGCGGTCGAGATCTGGGAGCGGCCGATGGTGAACGGTTCGTCCTTGTCGACGTCGCCCCAGACGCCGGGGGCGACTTCGACGTTCTTCAGCCGGTAGTGGATGGTGACCTTGGTGTTCGGCTTCCAGTACTCGGCCGGGCGGAAGTCGATCCGGTTGTCGCCGAACCAGTGGCCCTTCACCTCGGTGCCGTTGTCGGTCTCGAAGGTGATGGCCTTGGCGACGGCGTCCTTGTTCACGATCTTGGTGCTGAAGTCCACCTTGACGATCATGCCCACGCCGTAGGTCTGGCCGTCGGCGATGTTGTCGTTGGTCGACACCTGCTTGCCGGGCAAGGCAGTGGTGAAGGCGCTGGTGGCCGCGGCGACCAGACCGTCGGCGTCCTTCGCCTCGGCGTTCACCGTGTACGCCGTGCCGGGGGCGAGTGCGGCGGCGGGCATCCAGCCGGTGCCGTCCGGGGTGATCGAGCCCTGGACGGGCTTGCCGTTCTTGTCCGTCACGTCGACGGCGGTGAGCTTGCCGTGGGAGACGGACACCCGGAGCGCGGTCGGCGCGACTCCTTGGGTCCCGTCCTTCGGCTCCACGTCCAGCACCGCGGTCGACGTCCTCGGCGCCGCCACGTCGGACGCCCCCGCGGAAGCGGCTCCGGAAGCAGATCCGGAAGCAGATCCGGAAGCGGCCCCGGAGGTGGCGGCGCCGGCCGACGCGGCGTCACCGCCGCCCTCGCCCTTGCCGTCGCCGCAGGCCGCGGTCATCAGCAGGACCCCGCCCATCGCCAGCGCCACCGTCCCGCGGTGGAGACGGTCGCTGGTGCGTATCGCGGCCCGGGCCGCCCGAACAGTGCTCACAGTTGCTCCCTCTCGATGTTTCGCCGTCAGCTTGTCCGCCGGTTCGTCCCGGCCGCAACGGTGGGCCGGCGATCAGGGACGCGGGGACGCCGTTACCCGGTTTGAGCTGGGAAGACGTAACCTTCCTGGGACGCGTGAGCGGGGCTCCGGGACGGCGCGGCCGGTTCCGGAGGGGCCCTCGGGGGAACCGTGGGACGGTCTGCGGCGTGCTTGTCTGCCGGAGCTCGTGTCGGCCCGCGTCCGGGTGGTCCGGCGGCCGGCGACGGCCGGAGCCGGGGGCGCCGCCGAGGGGGTTCAGGAGGGGTGGAGGAACAGTGCCAGAGGGGATCGGGGATGTGCGGGAGACGGACGAGGTCGCGCGGCTGCTCCGGGAGCTGAAGAGCCGGTCGGGCCTCAGTTACGGCGCGCTGGCGAAGCGGCTGCAGGTGAGCACGTCGGCGCTGCACCGTTACTGCAACGGTGATGTGATGCCGGTGGAGTTCGCCCCGTTGGAGCGCCTCGCGCGGCTGTGCAGGGCGACGCCGGAGGAGCGCATCGAGCTCTACCGGCTGTGGGGCATCGCCCACGCGGCGCGGGCGAACCGGCAGGCTTCCGCACCCGCACTCGCACCCACACCCGAGCCCGCGGCTGAACCCGAGCCCGCGGAGCGTGCCCCCGCCGTACCGCCGCAGCGGCGCGTGCGCCGGGGCGCACTCGCCGCCGTGACGGCCGCAGCGGTCCTCGCCACCATCGGGGTCATCGCCACCGGCCTTGAGACCCACTCGGACGGTTCGCCCGCCTCCGTGCCCGCCCGGGCCGTCGAGGCCGGTCCGTCCGCCGAATTCCCGACGCCGGCCCCTGTCGACAAGTCTGTCGGCGCCGTCACCTCCACCAGTGCGGGCGCGACCCCGTCGGGGCCGACCGGCGCCGCGGACCAGGGCGTGAGCGCCCCGATTGCCGTCGCGGTCCATCCCTCGCGCGGGGGCACCGAGTGCGACAGGTACGTGGTCGACCGTCCGCCGTCGGAAGTCCCCCGCCCGCCCGCGCTGGTGGACGTCCCGGCCTGGGTCTCCCGGGTCGGCGCGGTCCCCGGCACCTACCAGTCGATCGACCTCACCGTGCAGGGCACCGGCAGCGAGACCGTCGTGCTGACCGCCCTCAACGTCCGCATCGCCCGGATCGCGGCCCCGCTGCCCTGGAACGCCTACGCGATGGGCGACGGCTGCGGGGGCGGAGTCGGCGTCAACTCCTTCAACCTCGACCTGGACGCGGCCCGCCCCCGTCCGGTCCTGATCGAGGGCAGCACCGGCCTGCCGGTCAAGGTGAGCGAGCGGGACCCGGAGGTCATCGAGGTGACCGCCAAGACCACCTCCCACGACGTCAGCTGGTACCTGGAACTGGAGTGGACCAGCGGCAACCGCAAGGGCACGCTGACCATCGGCCCCGGCGCGGGCACGCCGTTCCGCACCAGCGCGGTCAAGGGCCGGCCGCTCTACAGCTACCCGATCGGAGGGAAGGCCTGGGAGCGCAGCCCCTTCCAGCAGTGACGGCCGAGCGGCCGGCAGACTTCCTGAGGGTTGCGGCGTGGGCGCGGCTCGTCGGACCTACGCCGACCGAGTCTGCCGGCCCGAGGAGTCCACCTTCAGGCCGAGCTGTTCGAGGGCGTCGAGTACCTCGATGAGGCCCGTCCGGTCGTCCTGGCCGCGGCGCATGGTGGTCAGGACGGTCGCGGCGGTACCGGACTCCTCGACGCTCTGCCACAGTGCCGGGGCGAGCACCGGGTGAGCGCTGACCTCGACCAGTACGTCATGGCCCGTCAGGAGCTCGGCGGTGGAGTCGGCCAGCAGGACGGGCCGCCGCAGGTTCTGGGCGAAGTAGCCCGCGGTGGCCTGCCGCCAGTCAAGCGCCTGCCCCGTGACCGAGGAGACCATCGGGATCCGGCCGGGCCTGGGGGTGAGCTCGCCTATGGCCCGTTCGAGGTCCGCCAGGATCGGATCGATCGCCGGGCTATGGGCCGGCAGGTCGACTCGGACCATCGCGCACAGCACGTCCGCGGCCTGGAGCTCGGCGACGACGGCCTCCAATTCGGACCGGTCACCGGCCAGCACGGTGGTCCGCGGGCCGTTCCGCGCGGCGACGGACACGCTCCCCTCAAGCCCTCGCAGGTGCTTCGAGAGGTCGACGGCCGAGAGCTCCACCACGGCCATGCCGCTGTGAGGGCTCGCCACGCGGCGTTGCTGATCGCTGTAGTGGTGGACGAGCCGGACCGCGTCCGGCAGGTCGAGGATGCCTGCGATGACGCTGGCGGCGATCTCGCCGACGCTGTGACCCGTGACAGCGGCCGGCCGGACGCCCGCCTCCTCCAGCCAGCGGGCGATGCCCACTTGGATGGCGAAGACGATGGGTTGCATGACGCCGACGTCGTTCGTCCTGGCTTCGGGTTCGTCAAGGAAGAGCTCGTGGACGAGGGACCAGCCGGTGTGCCGGGCCAGCTCGCTGTCGCACTCCTCCAGGGCCGAGCGGAAGGCGGGTTCGGTGCGGAACAGAGTCCGCCCCATGCCGACCCACTGCTGGCCGTAGGGGGAGCAGACGAAGGCGATCCGGGTGCCGTCCGCAGCGGCGAGCTCCGGCCCGGCGGACGGGCTGCTGGTCGGCTCACGGACGGCTGCCCCGCCGAGTTCGCTCAGCCGGCGACCCGGAGCGGCGGCCACGGCGTCGAGCAGCTCGGTGAACTCCCGGGCCAGCCGCTCGGCCTCCGCGGGGACGAACAGGTCGAGGGCGTAGGTGAGGCTGCCGTCGATGCCGTCCGGTCTCCGCTGTTCGGTGAAGCCCTCGAACAGCTCGAAGCGGAGGTCGAAGCGGGTGATCCCCTCCGTCACCGGCTCGGTCCGGACCTCCAGGCCGGGAAGGTGGAGCTCGGCGCTCGCGTTGTTCTGGAATGCGAGCATCACCTGGATGAGCGGGTGCCACGCGGGGGAGCGCGGCGGGTTGATGGTCTGGACCACGTGGTCGAACGGCACCTCCTGGTGAGCGAAGGCCGCCAGGTCCGTGCTGCGCACCCGGAACAGCAGCTCCCGGAAGGTCGGGTCGCTGTCGGTCCTGGTGCGCAGCACCAGCGTATTGACGAAGAATCCGATCAGGTCGTCGAGGCCCTCGTCGGTGCGCCCGGCGGTGGGGATGCCGATGGCGATGTCGGTGCCGGCTCCGCGCCTGGTGAGCAGGGTCGCAAGGGCGGCCTGCACGACCATGAAGACGCTGGTGCCGGTCTCCCGCGCCAGCTGGTGCAGTGCCCGGTGGGTCGCCCGCGTGACGCGGAAGGGGACTCGGCCGCCTCGGTGTGAGGGGGTGTCCGGACGCGGGGCCGCCACATCGATCCGTAGGCGGTCGGGCATTCCCGCCAACTCGCTCTCCCAGAAGGAGAGCTGGCGGTTGACCAGGCTGTTGGGGTCCTCCGGGGCGCCCAGGAGATCGTCCTGCCAGAGCGTGTAGTCGACGTACTGGACCGGTAGTTCGGGCCGGGCCGGCTCCTGTCCGAGACGGCGCGCGGCGTAGGCGAGTGCCAGATCGCGGTTCAGGGGGAGCAGCGACCATCCGTCGCAGGCGATGTGGTGAATGGTCAGGAGCAGGACGTGTTCGTCCGCGGAGAGCCGGAACAGCTGGGCCCGTAGTGCCGTCTCGGCGGTGAGGTCGAAGGCGTAACCGGCCGCAGCGCTCAGCGCTTCGGACAGGCCTGCCTCGGTGACGCCGTCGACCGGCAGCTCGACCGGAGCCTCGTCCGGGTCCAGGACGACCTGCTGGGGTCGGCCGTCCCAGTCGGGGTAAGCGGTGCGCAGACTCTCGTGCCAGGTGACCAGGTCGTCGAGGGCGAGTCGCAGGGCGGACAGGTCGAGGTCGCCGCGCAGCCGGTAGGCTATCGGCATGTTGTAGTGTCCGGCCGCGCCGTGCAGGCGGTTCAGGAACCAGAGGCGCCGCTGGGTCTGCGAGAGCGGGATCTCCGCCGGACGGCCCCGGGGGCGCAGTGGCGGGCGTCGGCTGCCGGAGCCCTGCTCCAGGTGCTCGGTGAGTTGGGCGACGGTCGGGGCCTCGAAGATCGTCCGGACCGGGACCTCCACGTCCAGGGCGGCCCGGATGCGACCGGCGAGCCGGGTGGCCAGCAGGGAGTGGCCGCCCAACTCGAAGAAGGAGTCGTCGATGGTGACCCGGTCGAGCCCGAGCACCTGGGCGAACACTGCGCAGAGGATCTCCTCCCGTTGGCCTCGCGGGGCGCGACCCTTCTTCTCACTCATGGTCAGCTCCCGCTGACGGCGGTGCGGACCCGGGCGGGCCACGCCGCGGTGTCGAGGCCGTACTGGCAGAGGAAGGCGTAGACGAGCCGCTCCAGGCCGAATCCGACGCAGCCGCTCTGGGTCGGGCCGTTCGCACCGTGGTCGATGCCGAAAGCCTTGCCGAAGAGGTCGTTGTGGAAGTTGAAGGAGCCGACGGCGATCGTCTTCCCGGGCGCGACGTGGAGCCGCAGCTCGTACTTGAGCTCCATCAGCCGCTGGGACCAGATCCGCTCGGAGGTGTCCGTGCCGCAGAAGAACGGATCGTTGCCCACCTCGCAGAAGCCGCTCAGGCCGAGCTCCTCGACGAAGGCGAAGACCTTCCGCATGAAGCGCTCACGGGAGTCCAGCACGTCTTCCCGGGAGCCCATGAAGACCATCTCCCGGATGGTGAAGTCCCAGAGCCGCTCCAGGCTGGTGGCGTATGCCGCCTCGAAGCGGAACGACTTGCCGCGCGACGTGACCACGTGGAGCCGGCCCGCCTCCAGCGTGCGGTCGCTGTACTGGTTGAAGGTGTGGTAGCACATCGTGGGCGGCAGGCAGTAGTCGACGTTGCCGCAGGAGTCCAGCACCGCGGAGTCGATGCCGGTGACGGCCTGCCGCTCCTGGAAGGCGCGGTAGACGTCGAGGTCGTTGCGCAGCCTGGTGACGAACATCAGGTGCTGCGGGAAGGCCTTGAAGTAGCCCGCCGTCTCCAGCGCCTTCGTTCTGATCAGAGTCGGGTAACGGTACTCCCGGACTTCGTGGTCCTCGGCCAGGAGGTCACAGACGGCCCGGTCGAAGTAGGTGAAGAGAGAGAGCAGCGGCTCGCCGACGGCGACCTGACCCTCACCGACCTCCGTCACCGCGCCGGTCTCGGAGAGGAGTTCGAAGACGTCCTGGTGCGGGGTGCGCTGGTGGGGCGAGGTCCAGACGGCCTTGGCCGGCGTCACCCACTGCCTCCGGACGTCGTTGTCCACCATGGAGTTGACCTTCTCGGTCAGGGCGTCGTGCGGGAGCGGCTGCTCGGAGCGGAGCGTCACGGAGCGCACCTCGTCGCCCTCCACGGGCACCACGAAGCCGGTGATCTCGGGCGACACGAAGAAGAGCCGGCGCTCGATCTCGGCGGCCAGCGCTTCGGGGATCGGGCTGTGAAGGTCGATCCGGGTGAGGACCTCGTTGGGGTGCGTCATCGTGGTTCTTTCCTCGCCGATGGGAGAACGGTCGAACGGGCCGGCGCGCGGCGGCGTGGCCGCCGCGCGTCCGTAGGTGGGACTAGGCCGCCGTAGCCGTCCGCGACGTGACCAGGCGGACGAGACCGTCGACCGTGCGGAAGTTGTCGAAGTCCATGTCCGCCGGGCTGAGGGTCAGGGCGAACTCCTTCTCCACGAAGAGCGCGAGCTGCATCGCGAAGAGAGAGTTGACGTAGCCGAGGGCGAAGAAGTCGTCGTTGTCGGCGAGCGGCTGGCCGGCCAGGTGCGGGGCGAGGAACTCGCGGACCCGGGCGCGCACGTCGTCGTTCGTCATATCAGGTTTCTCCTTGGGTAGTTCGATGATCAGTAGGTGTAGAAGCCCTGGCCGGTCTTGCGACCCAGGAGTCGTGCGTCGACCATCTTCTGGAGCAGGGGGGCAGGGCGGTACTTGCTGTCCTTGTAGCTCTCGTACATGACCGTGATCGAGTTCAGGATCGTGTCGAGGCCGATCAGGTCGCCGGTCTCCAGGGGCCCCATCTTGTGGCCGAAGCAGCCGCGGAACATCTTGTCGACGTCCTCGGCCGAGGCGATCTGGTCCTGGACGCAGAAGATGGCCTCGTTGATGGTCACCATGAGGACCCGGTTGGTGATGAAGCCGGGGGCGTCCTGGACGACGATGCCCTCCTTGCCCATGTCCGACAGCAGCCCGAGCGCGGTGCTCAGCGTCTCCTCGCTGGTGAAGTGGCCACGGACGACCTCGACGGTGTCCATCATCGGGACGGGGTTCATGAAGTGCAGCCCGAGGATCTCGGCCGGTCGCCCGGTGACCGAGCCCACCCGGGTGATCGGCACGGCCGAGGTGTTCACGCCGAAGATCACTCCAGGGCGGCAGATGGTGTCGATCTGCTCGTACACCCTGCGCTTGACGTCCCAGTCCTCGGTGACGTTCTCGACCACGAAGTCGGCGTCGGCCAGCGAGGTGAGCTCGGTGCCGGTGGTGATCCGGGCGAGGACGGTCTTGGCGTCCTCCTTCAGCGGCTTGCCGAGCAGCATCGGCTGGACCAGCAGGTCACGGCCGATCTGGGCCACCGCGCTGTCGAGCTGAGCCGGTGAGATGTCCACGAGGATCACCTCGAACCCGGACTCCGCGAAGGACTGGGCGACGCCGCGGCCGATCGTGCCGGCGCCGATCACTCCTACGGTTCGGATGCTCACGGGGATACCGCCTTTGCGGGATAGAAGGGGGAGTGGGGGTGCCTGGTCAGGCCTGGGCGTCCCTGGTGTCCAGGTGATCGGCGAGATCCGCGATCGTGACATAGCGGAACAGGTCGACCATGGAGATCCGGATGTCCATGACCTTCTGGATGCTCTGGGCGATCCGGAGTGCGGCCAGCGAGTCCACCCCGAGCGCGAACGAGGTGTCATGCACGTTGAGCTCGGTGAGATCGAGCTCGCGGGCCCAGATCCGGGCGAGCGCGCGCTCGGTGTCGCTGAACTCGCCGCTCTCCTTGCCGAAGAGCTTTGGCTCGCCGTCGGACGCCGCGCCGTCCGACGGCGCGGCGGATTCGCCGGCACTGCTGCGGGCCGCGGCGATGGCCTGCTGGATCGGGACGGCCAGCACCAGCGGCGCGCGACGCAGCAGCTCCGCGAGCTCGCTGGACCCGCCCAGCTTGCGGTAGTTGACCTCGCCGACGATCACCGGGGTGCAGGCCGAGGCGAGGATCTCCTCGAAGCTGCTGAGACCGTCCTCGACCGACACCGACCGGAAGAAGCCCTGGTCCTGCTGGACTCCGTGGTCGAAGGCCATGCCGGTTTCCAGCCAGTCGCTCCAGTCGACCGTCACCGTCCACCGGCCGCGCGCGGAGCGCTGCTCGGCGAACTGGTCCAAGTAGCTGTTGGCGGCAGTGTAGTCGCCTTGCCCGGCCGCGCCGAAGATCGCCACCGTGGAACCGAAGTTGACCATGCAATCCGGCGGATCGTCCTGGGTGACGAGGTCCAGCACGGTGGCGCCGAGCACTTTGGGGTTCAGAGTACGACGGAAGGTCTCCGCGTCCTTGCGGAAGAGGAAGCCGTCCCCGGCGACGCCGGCCGCGTGGACGACGCAGCCGATCGCGCCGAGATCGGCGCGGATCTTCGCGACGACTCCCTCCATGACCGTCAGGTCGGTGACATCACCGGAGTAACTGCGAACTTCGGCGCCGTTCCGCTCCAGTTCACGCAGTGCCTCGATCTGCCCGCGCAGCTTGGCGTCGGTGACCTCGTCCCACCGCTCGCGCGGCGGCAGTTCGGTGCGGTTGACCAGGGCCAGCCGTACACCCGGCCCCGAGCGGCTCAGATGGCGGGCGACCGCGAGTCCGAGTCCGCCCAGGCCGCCGGTGATGAGGTACACCCCGTCCGGGCGCACCGGCACGGACCTCGGCTGCTCCCGCAGCTGCACCGGCGCGAGCTCCGCGACGTAGCGGAGCCCGTCGCGCAACGCGACGGAGGTGGGCGTCCGGGCTCCGAGCAGTTCGGCGCAGACGGCCTCGGCGCCGGTGTCGCCGGCGATGTCGAGGCAGAACACGTCGGTGTTCTCGTGCTCCTGGCCGATCACCTTCGCCAGTCCGAAGAGCGTCGCGTGGACCGCGGCCGTCTCGGGCTCGGTGCCGGTCACCCGGGCCACCGAGGGGGCGACCACGCTGAGCCTGGCCGGGCCGACGCCGCGCTCGGAGAGGCTGCGGGCCAGGTGGAACAGGCTGTGGACGCCGTGGTCGAGCCTCGCCTCCAGGACCGCCAGATCCTGCTGGACGCCGCCGTCGGCAGGGGCTGCGACGTGCACGACCTCGTCCGGGAGCTCCGCACCGAGTGCGTCCAGCAGCCGGCCGAAACCCTCCTGGGTGGGCGGCACTTCGTACCGGTCCGGAGCGGACTGCTGCCATCGGTCCGCGAGGGCCGCCTCGGTGACGCTGATGCCGTGCGCGCGCAGTGCGGAGCTCAACTCGGCCCCGATGCCGCCCTGTTCGCCGATCACCAGGACCCGGGCGGGTGCGGCCTGGGGCTCCTCGGGCGCCGGTGCCGGGACCCAGCGGAGGGTGTGGTGGCGGTTGTGCGGGCGCAGCCGGGCGACCGTGCGCTTGGCGTCGGTGACGCGCTTGACGGTGAAGCCGCGGATCTCGGCCGCGGTGGCCCCCGACTCGTCGCAGATCACCACGTCGACCTTGCGGAACTCGGCGTTGTTCACGTAGCCCGGGTGCGGCTGGACGAAGCTCAGGCCCCGAGCGGGCAGCGGGCCGTGCAGGAGCAGCGAGTCGTAGCCGACCGGGAGGAAGAAGTCCCTCTCGCCGAGGGCGAGTCGACGGTCATCGGGAGTCTCCAGGACGGCGAAGCCACTGAAGCCGGTGGCCTGATCGAGCAGGGTCGGGTGCAGGAGGTGGTCCTGGCACTCGGCCCGGTACTGCTCGGGCAGGTCGAGTATGCCGAGGGCGGCCTGGATGCCGAGGTGCACGGTCGGGAGGCTGCTCCGCCAGCGATCGCCGAACTCCATCACCTTGTGCTCGGTCTGTCGCCGGGCGATGTCCACGCTCTCCAGTGAGCAGAGCTCACGCAGAGCTGCCGGATCCTGCAGCGGCGCGGGTGCGGTGTGCGGCTTGACACTCACCGTGCCCTGGACGTGCACCGTCCAGTGGTCGCTCGCCGGGTCGTGACTGGCGACGGTGAACTCGGCCTGCAGGTCGTCGATTTCCCGGACGGTTGTGTGTGCGGTACGTGGGGCTCCTTCCTGCACCAGCAACGGGACGAGGAAGGTGACGTCGCAGAGCTCGGTGACCGGCCGGCCGAAGTGCAGGGAGGCGGCGGCGCGGGCCATCTCCAGGTAAGTGGTTCCGGGGACGATCGCCTCTCCGAGCAGCTTGTGTTCGGAGAGTACCCAGTGCAGCTCCAGCGAGAACTCGGTGAGGAAGACGGACTGGCCCATCGACCGGAGCAGGACCTGGTCCAGCAACGGGTGCGGGCCGGGCGTGCGCTGGACCGCCGCCTGCGGGATCTGGGGCTCGAGCCAGTAGTGCTTGTGTTGGAAGGGGTAGGTGGGGAGGGGGATGCGGTGGCGTTGTTGGTGGGAGTGGTAGGTGGTCCAGTCGGGTGTGGT